>QMPS01000241.1 GCA_003648675.1 Aquificota bacterium | reverse complement strand
GGTGGAGGGTCCCGGAGCTTCGGGTAAGGAACTGGGTCTTGTAACTCCATCCTACCTTTCTTGATTTATCCCTGCCCAGGGGCTAATTAACGGGGAAACTGATTTTCGGGGGAAGGTGAAGATGGCTAAAGAAGAGCTACCAAAGAGTTATGAGCCCAGGGGCGTTGAGGAGAAGTGGTATAGTTACTGGCTGGAGAAGGGTTATTTCCATGCCGATGAGACGGACGATTCTAGACTTACTTACTCCATAGTAATACCTCCCCCCAACGTCACGGGCTCTTTGCACATGGGTCATGCCTTGAACAGCACCCTCCAGGATATCCTGTGCCGCTGGAAGCGCATGGAGGGTTACAACGTGCTTTGGATGCCTGGCACGGACCATGCGGGCATCGCTACCCAGAACGTGGTGGAGAAGGAGCTAGCCAAGGAAGGGCTCACCCGCCATGACCTGGGTCGTGAGGAGTTTTTGAAGAGGGTGTGGCAGTGGAAGGACAAGTACGGTAACTACATCATAGAACAGCTCAAACGCCTAGGGACTAGCTGCGACTGGGAGAGGACCCGGTTCACCATGGACGAGGGTTTCTCCCGGGCGGTGAGGGAAGTCTTTGTCCGCCTCTACGAGGAGGGGCTCATCTATCGAGGGGACTACATGGTCAACTGGTGTCCCCGGTGCCACACGGCCCTCTCGGACCTGGAAGTGGAGTACGAGAACGAGGAGGGTGGCCTGTGGTACATCGCTTATCCCTTGGAGGATGGCTCTGGTGAGGTGGTAGTGGCCACCACCCGACCCGAGACCCTCTTGGGAGACACGGCGGTAGCCGTCAATCCTGAGGATCCCAGGTACAAGGATATGGTGGGCAAGAGGGTGATCCTGCCCGTAGTGGAAAAGCCCATTCCCGTCATCGGCGACCCCTACGTGGACATGGAGTTTGGCACTGGCGCTTTAAAGATCACTCCTGCCCACGACCCCAACGACTTTGAGATCGGCAAGGCCCATGGCTTGGAAGTGGTGAACGTCATGAACCCCGACGGCACCATGAACGAAAAAGCGGGCAGATATGCGGGCATGGACCGCTTTGAGTGTCGCAAGGCCATTGTCGAGGAGCTTGAGGAGAAGGGCCTTCTGCGCAAGTTCGAGCCTTACGTCCACTCCGTAGGCCATTGTTATCGGTGTCACACGGCCATTGAGCCTTACATCTCCACCCAGTGGTTCGTGAAGGCCAAGCCCCTGGCCGAGCCCGCCATTAAGGCTGTGGAGGAGGGTCGGACCCGCATCATCCCCGACAACTGGACCAAGGTCTATTACGAGTGGATGTACAACATCCGGGACTGGTGCATCTCCCGCCAGATCTGGTGGGGCCACCAGATTCCTGCTTGGTACTGTAAAGACTGCGGCGAGATCAGTGTTTCCAGGGAGGACATCACCCGGTGCCTCCACTGTGGCAGCGAGAATATCCGAAGGGATCCCGACGTCCTGGACACGTGGTTCTCCTCGGCTCTGTGGCCCTTCGGTACCATGGGATGGCCCGAGATGACCAAGACCCTGGAGCGTTTCTATCCCACCAGCTGCCTGGTTACGGGTTTCGATATCCTCTTCTTCTGGGTGGCCCGTATGATGATGATGGGCCTCAAGTTCATGGGGGATGTGCCCTTCTACCATGTTTATATTCATGCCCTGGTGCGGGACGAGGAGGGGCAGAAGATGAGCAAGACCCGGGGCAACGTTATAGACCCCCTGGTCATGATGGACAGATACGGCACCGACGCCTTCCGCTTTACCCTGGCTGCCTTTGCCGCCCAGGGTAGGGACATCAGGATGTCCGAGAAACGCATTGAGGGTTACCGCCACTTTGTGAATAAAATTTGGAACGCCTCTCGTTTCGTCCTCATGAACCTGGAGGGCTACACTCCCGGTGAGCTGGACCAGAAGGGCCTGGCCCCTGTCCACCGCTGGATCCTCAGCCGCTTAGCCCACGCTGTGGCCCAGGCCAACAGGGCTTTGGAGGCTTATGAGTTCGACAAATACGCTGGGGTCATTTACCAGTTCACCTGGCACGAGTTCTGCGACTGGTACGTGGAGTTTTCCAAAGAGTCTCTTTACAGGGGCACTCCTGAGGATCGCTTGGTGGCCCAGAGGGTCTTGGTCACCTGTCTGGACACCATTTTGAGACTGGCCCATCCCGTTATGCCCTTTGTCACCGAAGAGATCTGGCAGCACCTACCCGTGGCCGGGGACTCCATCATGGTGGCTTCCTTTCCCAAACCTGAGGAGGCATGGATGGACGATGCCCTGGAGGAGGAGTTTGTCCTGGTCATGGATGTCATTGCTGCCGTGCGGAACATCAAGGCCGAGGCAGGTCTGGCCCTCACCAAAAGGATAAAGGTCCTGACCAAGGCCTCAGGGGATGCTCTGGCCGTACTGGAGAGGGAGACTCCCAGGATCAAGGCTCTGGCCTTCCTGGAAGAGTTCCGGGTGGGTGAAGATCTCCAGAGGCCACCCCACTCGGCTCTGGCCGTGGTGAGGGGGGTGGAGGTCTACGTGCCCCTTGAGGGTTTGGTGGACATAGACAAAGAGGTGGCCCGACTGGAGAAGGAGCTGGCCAAGGTGGCCAAGGATCTGGAGCGGGTGGAGAAGAAGCTGGCCAATCAGTCCTTCCTGGAGAAGGCCCCGGTCCAAGTGGTGGAGAAGGAGAAGAGAATTCACCAGGAACTGCTGGGGAAGAAGGAGAAGATCTCTGCCTCCTTGGAGATGTTTAAAGGGCTGGGCTGAAGCTAAGGGCTAAGGGCCTTCTGGGGAGGGCTTTGGGGTTTTATCCTTGGGCCCTTGATTTTTGCATATCCAAGGGGTTTTGTTTACACTGTAGTCGTCAGAGAGGGAGGTGCGGATATGCAAAAAGGTGGTGGAGGTATGGGGGGCCGTGGCATGGGCGGCGGTCGCGGTATGGGAGGTGGCGGTGGCAAAGGTATGGGTGGCGGCCGTGGCATGGGTGGCGGCATGGGTAAGGGTCCTGGTGGTTTC
>QMPS01000240.1 GCA_003648675.1 Aquificota bacterium | reverse complement strand
CTTAAGAGACCTGGCGGAGGAGGGGCTAGATAAGAGTGAAATTGTTCTAGAACCGGCTCTGGACATGAGATACAAGGGCCAGTCCTTCGAGATCACCGTGCCCTTCACGGAAAATCCCCTGAAAGAGTTCCATGAGGCCCATCAGAAGCTCTACGGGTACAGCAGCCCAGGAAAACCCGTAGAGGCGGTGAATGTGAGGCTCCGAGCCAGGGGCATACCACCTAAACCCCGGCTCACTTACATTGAAGAAGGAGGGAACACTCCTCCAAAAGGGGCCCAAGTAGCCACTACCAGGGCCGTTTTCCAGGGTGTGGAGGAGGAAGTACCCGTGTTCAGTAGAGAAAAGCTCCTGGCTAACAATCTATTGAAAGGCCCGGCCCTAGTGGTGGAGTATTCCGCCACACTGGTCATTCCCCCCTTTGCCCGGGGACAGGTAGACCACCTGGGCAATATCATTCTGGAGATAGAAGGGTGAAGGCCAGCCCCATACTCCTGGAAGTCTTTAAAAATCGGCTCTCCTCCATAGCCGAAGAGATGGGTGTCACCCTTCAACGCACATCCTTTTCCCCCAACATAAAGGAGCGGCGGGACTACTCATGTGCCATCTTTGACGCCCGGGGAGACCTGGTGGCCCAGGCCGCCCACATCCCCGTCCATCTGGGCTCCATGCCCCTCTCTGTGAAAGCTGCTTTAGAGATTTCCATGGATGAGGGAGACATGGTGATGCTCAACGACCCTTTCAAAGGCGGCACCCACCTACCGGATATCACCCTGGTGGCTCCCGTCTTCATAGATGGAAGAGGCCCCTACTTCTACGTGGCCAACAGGGCCCACCACGCCGACGTGGGAGGCATGTCCGCCGGCTCCATGCCCCTTTCTACATCCATCTTCCAAGAAGGTATTATCGTCCCGCCCATGAAGCTGGTGGAAAAGGGAAAGGTAGATGACAAGGTACTCTCCTTCATCCTGGCCAATGTGAGAACCCCCCAGGAGAGAGAGGGAGACTTCTCCGCCCAGATCATGGCCAACATCACCGGCATCCGGCGCCTCCAGGAGTTGGTGAACCGCCAGGGTCTGGAGGAAGTTTCCTTTTACTGCCGAGAGCTCATGGCCTACACGGAGCGCATCACCCGGGAGACCATCCGGGCCATACCCAACGGCACCTACTCTTTCCGGGACTTTATGGAGGACGACGGCATAGAACCTTCCCCCATCCCCATCGAGGTAACCCTTACTATAGAGGATGACCAGGCCCTCCTGGACTTCTCAGCCTCCTCACCCCAGGTGAGAGGATCCATAAACTCCGTATACGCCATTACTCTTTCCTCTGTGCTCTACGCCTTTCGCTGCCTCATGGAAGAAGAAGTGCCCGTAAACGCCGGTCTCCTGAAGCCAATCAAGGTGATCACCGCCCAAGGGACCATAGTGGATGCCAAATTCCCCGCTGCTGTGGCTGGAGGCAACGTGGAAACTTCTCAGAGGATAGTGGACGTGGTGCTGGGAGCCCTGTCCTCTGCCCTACCGGAGAAGATACCCGCCGCCAGCCAGGGCACCATGAACAACCTGGCCATGGGCGGCTTCCATCCCCACACGGGCCAACCCTTCGCCTATTACGAAACACTGGGGGGAGGTACAGGAGCCTGGTCCAAAGGACCAGGGGCGAGTGCCGTCCACTCTCACATGACCAACACCCTCAACACCCCCATAGAAGCCTTAGAATACGCCTATCCCCTCAAAGTAACCCGCTACTCTATCCGCAGAGGTTCGGGTGGAAGGGGGCGCCATAATGGTGGAGAAGGACTGATCAGAGAGATAGAAGCCCTGACAGAGATGGAAGTGACCGTTCTCTCAGAAAGGAGGAAAATCCCCCCTTACGGCCTCATGGGTGGAGAACCGGGAGCCCCAGGCAAAAACCTCATCTTAAGGGCAAAGGGGGGTGTAGTAGAGATGCCCGGCAAATTCCACGATAGGCTCCATCCAGGAGACAGGATAAGAATAGAGACCCCAGGGGGTGGAGGCTGGGGGAAAGCTGAGTGAGTAGATGGGTTAATGCGAGAATGGGCAAGGGGGTTGCCTCTCCACATACACGCTTCCACGCATCTACGCATTCGCGCTTCCTGATTCGCCCTGAGATTGGATTCGGCACTCCTCCAGTTCCTTAAGCACCAGACCGTGCTCCAGTCTCTGGGCCATGAGACTGGCCAGGGCGTAATGAAGGAGGGACATCTCTTCCGCCCACTCCACACCCAGCTTCACCACCAACCGGTAGTCATTCCTGATGGGTATAACCCTATAGGAAGGGTTCTCCCAGTAACCCGAGGGTAGCTCCTCTCTCCCCCACAGGACCTCTGTACCTTTAAGAAGCCAAACCCTGAATTCCTCGTCCAGCAACCCCTCCACAGTGGTCACCATCTCTTCCAGCCCATTCTCAGGAGGACCATGTTGGGGAACCCACACAGGAAGCTGAGCCATAGCTGTGGCCAGAAGGGGGATGCGACTCAGTCTCCTTCTCAACTCGTCCATCTCCTTGGCCACATCCTCCAGCTTCCCCCTCCAGGTGACTGCCACAGTCAGAAGCTCGTCCAAGTCGGATAGGGCCAGGGAGACCAAATAGGGATCCCACTGGGTACCTCTCCCCTTCTCCAGCTCCTCCCTCACCTTCTCAGGGGGCAAAGCCTCCCTATAAGGCCTCTCCGAAGACATGGCGTCCAAGCCATCAGCCAAGGCTATAATCCTGGCCCCCAAGGGAATCTCCTCCCCCTTCAAACCATCAGGGTATCCCTTACCATCCCAGCGCTCATGATGATGGCGCACCAAAAGGGCACAGGGGTGGCACTCCCTAATGGTGGCTAAAACCCTCTCACCTATCAGTGGATGCTTCTTCATAGCTTCCCATTCCCCGGGGGTGAGGGGACCAGGCTTCAATAACAGGTAGTCGGGGAGCACTACCTTACCTATGTCATGTAGGAGGGCCGATCTGTAGATGACATCCCTCTCCTCCCAGCTCAGAGGAACTTTGGAGGCCAGGATCTCTGAGAG
>QMPS01000239.1 GCA_003648675.1 Aquificota bacterium | reverse complement strand
GAGTCAGACGGGTGGAGGGGGAGTTATGGGCACAGGAGGTGGATTTAGAGGCCTATATTCGCCGCTTCCTGGCGGACACCACTCGTAGGATGAAGGAGCTCTACCGGCATCTGCAGATCCTCAATCTGGAAGGTATGCTAGACGTTCTTAGGTACTCTCCCGGCATGGAGGAGTCGGCTGTTCTCTTTGCCCTGAGGGATCTCATGGAGACCCACAGAGATAAGGACTATTTGGTGATAGATACCCCTCCGACGGGGTTGACCTTGAGGATCTTTTCCCTTCCCTTTTCCATCCTCTTGTGGATAGATCAGCTGAAGAAGTGGAGGGAAAAGATCCTGGAGAGGCGGTCTATAGTGAGGACCATCAAAGGAAAGGAAGCTCTGGGGGAAGGGGTGGCCCAGGACAGGGAAGGAGACAAGGTCTATAGAGAACTGGAGAGGCAGGAGGAGCAAGCCCGGTATATAGCGGGGCTTCTGCAGGATGGATGCAGGGTGGCCAACGTCCTGGTGATGAACCAAGATAGGCTCTCTTTCAAGGAAAGTTGCAGGATAAGGTCTTTTCTTGAGAGGGTGGCTATCCCCCTCCGCTTGATACTCCTCAATAAGTTTGGTTTGGTGGAAGGAGGGGAGATTGTGGATGAGGCTAAGGTAGTGGAGGCCTTTTCTCCTCTTCCTGTGAGGACCCTTCCTTTTGTGAGGGGGGACCTGGAGAGGGAAGATCTGGTCTCTCTGGGGAAGGGTTGGGTGGAGGAGTTGATGTGAAGGTCTCGAAGGAGGTCTTTGGGGCTTTAATCGGAGCGAGCCTGGTTCTCACGGTGCTCTATCCCCTGGGCCACAGGAGAAACTTGAAGCTGGCGAAAAGGATGGCGGCGCTGCTGGAGGAGCAGCTTCAGCCTCAAGACCAAGAGTATACCTGGTTGGGAGGGGTGATGGGTTTTACGGGAGAGTTTAAGGTCCCTGGGTTCAGAAAGGTGATGGTGGTGTATCGGCTTCTGCCTCGACAAAGTGTTTTGTGGCTCCCCTTCCATTTTCTTACAGGTGACAGGGATACAGTACAGGCCTTATTCTACCTTAAAGAGCCCCCTAGCCAGGAGATCCACCTGGTGAAAGGGGGTTTGCTTAGCCGCCCAAAGATCTATAACCTGGCCTCTTTGAAAGAGAAGAGGATGAAGCGCAGGGGCAGCAAGGTCAGGGTCCTTTATGAGAGGGACCCTGACCCGGCGGAGAGATTGGCGGATTTCCTGGGGGATGAGCTTCCTCTGGTCCGGCATCTTGCTGTCACGAAGGAGAAGGGAGTCTTTTATTTGGAGTTGCCCCTTCCTCCGTCACATCTAGAAAAAGGGGCCTCCCTGTTGGGGCGGGTGGTTCATAAAAGGCCTGCCCTGGAGAAGGTGATATGAAGAAGGGGAAAGAGAACGGTGTAAAGGTGGAGGTTCCTAGGATTTTCCCCAAGGGGTTGAAGATCTTCATCATAGGCGGGGGGCGGGCCTGTAAGGCCCTTTTGGAGACCATCATGGGAGATGCTTCCATGGAGGTGCTGGGTTTGGCAGAGATAAACCCCGAAGCGGAGGCCCTGCCCCTGGCTAGGCAGTTGGGCATTCCCATTTTCGAGGATTACAGGGTGGTGCTGGACATGCCCCAGGTGGATCTCATTCTCAACCTTACGGGGGATAAGGCCCTGGAAAAGGAGCTGCGGGATCTCCTTAAGAAGAGGGGACGCCAGACGGAGATTCTGGGGGGGCTGGGAGGCCGGCTCCTGTGGGGGGTGCTGGGCAGAAAGGACTATCTGGCCTGGACGGATCCTCTTACAGGGCTCTTTAATGTAGCCTACTTCTACAGGGCTTTGGAGGAGGAGATAGAAAGGGGAATGCGCTATGGTTCCCCCTTTGCCCTGCTCTTCATGGACGCCGATAACTTTAAGGATATCAACGATCGCCTGGGACACCTGCAGGGGGATCGGGTGTTGAAGGCTATAGGGGATGCTGTAGCCTCCTCGCTCAGGAGCGCTGATATAGCCGCTAGGTACGGTGGAGATGAATTTACCGCCATTCTCCCAGAGACCCAGGTGGAAGGGGCTGTAAAGGTGGCTGAGAGGGTGAGGAAAAAGGTGGAAGGCTTGGGAGACTCTTTGGGTGTTTCCCCCCTTTCTTTGAGTATCGGGGTAGCAGTTTTCCCTCTGGATGGGGTCACTTCAGAGGAGCTGGTGAGGCGGGCTGACTGGGCCATGTATCAGGCCAAGAAGATGGGTGGCAATAGAGTCTTTCGTCTGGGGGTGGGTAAGGAGCCTCCTGCGTTTTTTCGAGTGGAGGACGCCCTTTCTTTGGTTTCTCAGAAAGGAGAGAAGGATAAGTTCCACAGGTCCCACTCAGAGGTGGTCTCCAAGTTCTCGGTGGAGATAGGAAAGGCTTTGGGGCTCAACAGAGCTATGGTGCGGCTTCTCAGGGTGGCGGGAGCCCTTCATGACATAGGAAAGGCGGAGGTCTCTTTTGGAGAGGGGGCTTGGAATTATAAGGAGCATCCCCTGATAGGGGCCTACATGTTGCGCCATGTTCCCTATCTCAGGGGTATTGTTCCTATGGTCCTTTATCACCACGAGCGCTACGATGGAAAAGGCTTTCCTAAGGGTCTGATGGGGAAGCAGATTCCCCAGGGGGCACAGGTGGTGCTCTTGGCGGACAAGCTTCATCACATTTTGGAGCACGAGCCCCAGTGGAGGGTGGGGGATCTTCTGAAGGCCTTGGGTGAGGTGGAGAAGGACGTTGGAGCCGTAGATCCTCAGATGATAGAGGCCTTTCGGGAGGCCCTGAAGTCCAGGCCCCAGGATCAGCTCCTTCTCGCTTTCTAATTCAAGGAGAATCGGGCCACCAGAGGGGTGTGATCTGAGGGTTTGGTGGCCAGTCGGGGCGTTAAGTCTATCCAGCAGTCTAGAGACCTTTCCGCTAGAGGTGATGTGGTCAAGATGTGGTCTACTCGCCAACCCAGGCCCCTGTCCACGGCTTTGGGTACCCGATAGTCGTAGAAGGTGTACTGACCTGGCTCCCTG
>QMPS01000238.1 GCA_003648675.1 Aquificota bacterium | reverse complement strand
GTGATTAAAAGCCAAAAGCAACTGAAAACTAAGGGGTAGGGCAGAAGGTCCTACCCCCACAATCTTTTCAGAAGCCACGCCATGTTGGTCCCCAAGACCCTGAAGGTCTCCATACCCTCCTGGTCCTGAAGAATGTCACCAGGATTGGTACCAACCCCCAGGTTCCAGTAGGTAGAACATGGAATGATCATCTGGTTCAGAGCAAAGAGAGAGTTTATCTGATTGAAGACCTCTACAGCCCCCTGACGCCGCACAGCCACCACCGCAGCACCTGCCTTGTATTTGAGCCTGTAGCCCCCTGCGATGGCACATAGGCCTACTCGGTCTATGAAGGCCTTCACCTCAGGGGTGACAGCAGCAAAATAGACTGGAGAACCTATAAGGAGCCCATGGGCCTCATAGACCCGCTCCAACCACGAATTGAGAGGATCGCTTTGGACGCAGAAACCGTCTCTTTTCTCGAAACACTTGAAGCAAGCCTTGCAAGGGGAAATACCGGACCCTCCCAACTGGAAAGTCTCCGTAGCGATTCCCTGACTCTCTAAAACATCTCCCACCACACCAAGGGCAACGGATGTATTACCCTTGTCCCTTGGACTGCCATTGAAAGCCACCACCCTCATCCCTTCACCTCCTGTCCTTTAAAGAGATTGTGACCCAGAGGAATGGGTAGGGTCAACAGATGGGTGAACGGGTGAATGCGCAGACGGGTTGATACATCTCCTTTCGTCCCCTACCACGCTTCTACGCCTCCACGCATCAACGCTTCCACGCCTTATTTGAAGCTCCCGTCACAGAAACCGCTAGTGTCCAGAGAGGTCCTGGCCAACATTGGCATTGACTCATTTCCCGTCTCTGGCTAAAAGATAAAACCATGATGGAAAAGACGGCAATTCTTCTAGGCTGGTGGTGGCAGACCCCTTAGGGTCTGCCCAATAAGGCCAAAAAGGCCGTGGGCAGCACCCTCCTGGCCCACGGCCTTTCTATTTATCCATGCTTAATCCTTCCAAGGCCCTGGGCCAGGGGAAAAGCCAATAGGAGGTGGAGTGTGAAAAAGCTGCTGGTGGTCCTGACAGTGGCCCTTCTCTGTCTCCCTACAACGGCCATGGGAGGAGGGGGAGACCACTACCCAAATGGTGTAGAGGATTTCCTGGCTGGAATGGCGCCACCCCTGGGATTCTACGTCATCAACTACAACTACTTTTACTTCTCCCACGACTCCATTGAACACAACCGGGGCCGGGCCTTGGCCTTGGGACCCGGCATCCGGTGGGACTACAAGCGTCTGAGCTTCGTTCTCAAGACCCAGTACGAGTTTGGCGTAAAGAACCGCCCTCAAGGAAAGAACATGTGGTTCAAGATCGCCTATAAATTCCTATAAATCAAGGAGGAAACGGCTATGGAGCGAGTGATCACCTTAGACCCTCAAAAAATGCCCAAAGAGTGGTACAATGCCCTGGTAGACCTGCCCAAACCTTTGGAGCCACCCCTAAACCCTGCCACGGGCAAGCCCCTCACTCCCCAGGACCTGGCACCCCTCTTTCCCCCCGCCCTTATAGAGCAGGAAATGAGCCAGGAAAGGTGGATTCCTATCCCACGAGAGGTGTTGGAAGTATACGCCTTGTGGCGACCCACGCCCCTTTACCGGGCCTGGGGCCTGGAAAAGGCCCTCAACACACCAGCTCGCATCTACTACAAGTACGAAGGGACCAGTCCAGCGGGGAGCCACAAACCCAACACGGCTGTGGCCCAAGCCTACTACAACGCCCAGTCAGGCATAAAAAGGCTCACCACGGAGACGGGAGCGGGACAGTGGGGTTCAGCCTTAGCCTTCGCCACCAAGTTCTTCGGCCTAGAATGTACCGTCTACATGGTACGGGTGAGCTACGAGCAGAAGCCCTACCGCAGAACCATGATGGAAGTCTGGGGTGGCAAGGTCTATCCCAGCCCTAGCGATAAAACCCAGACGGGTCGATCCATCCTGGAGCAAGACCCCGACAACCCCGGCTCCCTAGGTATCGCCATCAGCGAAGCCGTGGAGGACGCCGTCACCCATGAAGACACCCATTACGCCCTGGGCTCTGTGTTGAACCACGTCCTTTTGCACCAAACGGTGATAGGCTTGGAAGCCAAAGAGCAGCTGGCCCAGGTTGGGGACTATCCCGACGTGGTGATAGGCTGCTGTGGTGGCGGCTCCAACCTGGGAGGCATCGCCCTACCCTTCCTGGCCGACAAGGCAACAGGGAAAGAAGTGCGCCTAATGGCTGTGGAACCCAAAGCCTGTCCTACCCTTACCAAAGGCGCCTTCACTTACGACTTTGGAGACACGGCCCGCATGACACCTCTGCTGAAGATGTACACTCTAGGCCACAACTTCGTGCCTCCTTCTATCCACGCAGGAGGACTGCGGTACCACGGAGACTCCCCCATCATCAGCCTTTTGGTCCGTGAGGGAGCCATGGAGGCTGCGGCTTACTACCAAACCGAGGTCTTTGAAGCGGGGCTCCTCTTCGCCAGAACGGAAGGCTTCATTCCAGCACCCGAAACAAACCACGCCATAAAGGCTGCCATAGACGAAGCCATAAAGGCCAAAGAAGAGGGCGAAGAAAGGGTGATTCTCTTCAACTTCAGTGGCCACGGGCTGCTGGATCTGAGCTCTTACGACGCCTTCTTCAAAGGAGAGCTCCAGGACTACGAGCTCTCAGACGACGAGATAAAGAGGGCCCTAGAAGAGCTGGAGAAACTAGCTGTGAGATGATTTTTAGCTCATAGCCGACGGCTCATGGCTGTTGGCTTGCAGCCGGTGGAATCAAACAAGGAACGGGAGAGGGATTTAATCCCTCTCCCGCTTCACATAACCGTTTCACATAAAGAGGGTTGGCCCTTCTAGCTATCAGCTACGAGCCAAGGGCCATTAGCCATCAGCCACTCTCACTCCCTCACCATGAGAGTCCCACAGTTGGGGCACTTCACCTGAAAACAGGGTACTCCCCTCTCGTGGGGCACCTTGGTAGCGCAGTTAGGGCACACACAGAAACCACC
>QMPS01000237.1 GCA_003648675.1 Aquificota bacterium | reverse complement strand
AACGCATATAACGAAGCTCTTCAGCTCGTATCCACTGCCTGAGAGTACAGTGAAAGGGAAGATGGTGGCGGTAAGGGCCCCGGCTGTCATGGCCAGGGCCACGCCGATTCCAAAGGCAAGGGCCAGGGTCATGGTGGTGTTGATACCCATGAGTTCCGCTGCGTCTCGGTTCATGGAGACGGCTCTGATGGCTTTGCCGGACCAGGTTTTGTAGAGAAAGTAGTAAAGCCAGAGGGTGAAGACCATGGAGAAGACCCCTGTGAGGATTCGGGTCATGGGAAGTACCGTTCCTCCCACGCTTACCGACCCCATGGTGATGTCAATGGCTCTAGGATTGGTGGTGAAGATGAAGGTTCCCAAGCCGATGATGATGAGACTCACGGAGTAGGTGGCCAGGAGGGTGGAGAGTTCGGGGGCGGAGATTATGCGGTGGAGGGAGATGAAGTAGGTGATCATGCCCAGGACCACACCAGCGGCTAGGACTAGGAATACCCCCAGGAAAGGGGAGAGATGGAGGTACTTGGCCATGAAATAAGAGGCGAACATGCCCAGGGCAATGAAGGCCCCGTGGGACAGGTTGATGACGTTCATCACTCCCCATATCAGGTTCAGACCGATGGCAGCCAACCCGTAGAGGAGGCCCAGAAGGATTCCGCTCAAAATCGCGCCGAGCCAGGCGGAAAACACCCTTGCACCCTTTTATCCGAGTTTTAGTACTTCTTGTAGAAGGGGTAGATGAGATCAGCGGACTTGGCTTCTAGGGGCCATACCACCTCTTTCACCATTTTGCCGCCTTTCTCCTGCCACTGGAGATAGACCATGGAGTGGCCTGTCTGACGCCCGTAGTAGTCGCCGGTATCGAACTTGATCCTGCCATAAAAAGTGGTGATGTCCATCTTTTCCAGAGCTTTTTTCACTTCTTCGGTCTTGATGGAACCTGCCTCTTCAATGGCTTTCTGGAGCACTAGGCCTGCAGCGTAGCCACCAGCAGCATGGTAGCCGGGCACGTAGCCGTAAGCCTTTTTGTAGGTGTCCACGAACTCGTTGGAAGAGGGCCCGAACCAAGCGCTTTTGGCCGATTCCTTGCTGAACTTGGCCAGGGGTTCCCACTGGGAGGGGCCGGTGACATAAAGGGCGGCTTTGCCCAGTTCGCTGAACTCGGGCACGGCGGGAGCCACCAGGAGGGAAACCAGCTTCACCCTCACTTTCTGCTCGAAGAGCTGTTTGCAGAAGGTTTCGCCATCGGCGAAATGGCCGCCGCCGATGATGGCGTCAGGGTTGGTAGCCTTGATCTTGTTGATGAAGCTGGTGAAGTCAGTGGTTCCTGAGTCGTAAGCCTCGAAGAGGACCACTTTGAAGCCTTTCTTTTCGGCGTATTTCTTGGCAGAGGTGCAAACGGCTTTGGCGAACTTGGAGTTTTCATAGACTATGGCAACCTTCTTGGCTTTTGGATCTACTGAAGCCAGAATGTCCATGGCGTCGGTGAGGTAGCGGCTTGCAGGGGTATAGATCTGGAAGACGTGGGTGTAGCCTTTATTGAAGATGTTGTCGGAGGCAGCGCCGGTGGCCATCATCACCTTGCCGTACTGTTCGGCGATGATGGCAGCAGAGGCGGTGAGACCGCTGGAGTAGGGGCTGATGAGGAAATTGGCCTTGTCCTGGCTGATGAGTCTGACGTAGAGCTGTTGGACCCTGTCTTTGCTGCTCTCGTCGTCGTAGTACTTCATGACAACGGGAAGCTTTTTGTTCAGTTCTTTGACATAGATTCCGCCTTTGGCATTTACCTGGTCTGCCCACAGTTTGAGTCCTTGGTACTGTTCTTTGGATTCAGAGTTGAACTTGCCCGTTTGTGACATGGTGAAGCCTATGACCAGTTTGTTCATGCCTGCCCAGACAGGGCTCATGCCCGCCGCCAGGAAAAAGACGCCCACCAAGACACCAAATAGTCTTTTCATGGCTCATCCTCCTTGTGAAAGGTTTTTGGTTAGATGGTCTCTTTGACCATTCACTGGGGATTTGTACCAGAGAGTTTGTGTAGTATTCAAGGCGATAAGTGAGGGGCCAGCTAGGTAGAGCATCTTAAGATAATGGTATGTTTGTCAAGGTGTTAAGCATGGAGGGGGAATGGAAGATGCCCCCTTTCTTTGTCCCAATTGTAATTTTTTTGTGTGGCCTTGTGTATACTTTAAGAAAGGTATTTTGTAACGCAGTTTTTGAGTTTTGAACTCGCTTTTTAGTAATGGTGGCAAAGATAAATTTTTGGCAGCCCGGGGGTATATGTGGTATTTTTGCTGAAAAAGTTGACTATGGGAGGTGGCCTTTGGAGCCATTGGTTTTACTAACTATAGCCGGATCTGATCCCTCAGGGGGGGCGGGTATACAGCAGGACCTTCGGGTTTTTGCTCAGCTAGGGTGCCACGGTATGGCTGCTATAGCTGCTCTTACTATTCAGAACACCACAGGGGTGAAGGGTTTTGTCTCTGTTGAGCCCCAGTTTCTCAGGGAACAAGTGGAGTTTCTCTTTCAGGACGTGATGCCCCAGGTGGTGAAGACGGGGATGCTGGGCAGCGTGGAGAACGTAGAAGTGGTGGCCCAGTGTCTTCAGGGGAGGGATATTCCTCTGGTGGTGGACCCTGTGTTGGTGGCCACTAGCGGTGACCCTCTCTTTGAAGGAGCCAAAGGTGCCTTCCTGGAGTACCTCTTCCCCCTGGCCACTGTTGTCACTCCCAATGCCCATGAGGCGGGAGCTCTGACGGGTATGGAGGTGAAGACTTTGGAGGACATGAAGGAAGCGGCTCGACGTCTCAAAGCCAGGGGACCTCAGTGGGTGTTGATAAAAGGAGGGGATTTGGAGGGAAAGGAGGTGGTGGACCTTTTGTATGATGGGGAGGGTTTTCACCACTTTGCCCATCCCAGGGTCTCTTTGTCCGATAAGAGTCATGGGACGGGGTGTGCCTTTGCTTCCACATTGGCCGTTTTTCTGGCCAGGGGGTTGGATATGATTCAAGCCTATAGAGAGTCTCTCAAACTGGTGGAGCTCTATTT
>QMPS01000236.1 GCA_003648675.1 Aquificota bacterium | reverse complement strand
ACGAGAAACGCCCCCCACATAGGCCACGAATACGTCCAAAAGACGGCTCTGAGCTTCGTGGATGGCTTGTTCATCAACCCCCTCATCGGCAAAAAGAAACCGGGAGACTTCCGCGACGAAGTCATACTCAAGAGCTACGAGGCCCTCATCGCCAACTACTTCCTCAAGGACTCGGCGGTCCTGGTGACGCTGGAGATGGAGATGAGGTACGCGGGACCCAAGGAGGCCATCCACCACGCCATAGTGCGTAAAAACTACGGGTGCAGCCACTTCATAGTTGGGCGAGACCACGCGGGGGTGGGGAACTACTACGGCCCCTTCGACGCCCAGGAGATATTCGAGGACTACCCCGACCTGGGGATAACCCCCATATTCTTCCGCAACTTCTTCCACTGCAACAAGTGCGGAGGACCCCAGAACGACAAGATATGCCCCCACGGTGAGGAGGACAGGGTCTACTACCGGGGCAGGGACATTAGGAGGCTCCTCAGGGAGGGGAAGCGGCCCGACGCCAGGGTTATGAGGCCTGAGGTGGTCGACATCATCCTGGGCTTTGAGGACCCCTTCGTGGGGTAGGCTCGGGGAAAGCCTTTAAACCCCCGTCCAGCCTTGGCTAACTATGGCTAAGAAGATTAGGGCCAGCCACATCTTGGTGGAGAAACACAGTGAGGCCCTTAGGGTCTTGGAGGAGTTGAGGGGCGGGGCCCGATTCGAGGATTTGGCTCGCAGGTACAGCCAGTGTCCCTCGGGTAAGAGGGGTGGAGACCTGGGATTTTTTGGGCGTGGCCAGATGGTTAAGCCCTTCGAGGCAGCCGCCTTCGCCCTGGAGGTTGGAGGGGTCACCGAGGAGCCTGTGAGGACCCAGTTCGGCTACCACATCATAAAGCGTACAGCCTGAGGCCCCACAGGGCGGCTCTCAGCAGCCTGCCTCGGTCGTTCCGGAGCTCCCGGTAGGCCTCGCATTCCAGCCAGCATCCTGGGCAGTTCCCCGCCTGGATTACGGCTCTAGCTTCCTGGGCCTCCTTGGACGCCAATATCTCCTCCAAGGGCTCCTCGTATATGTTGCCCATGGGGGACTCGAAGACTATGCAGGGGTGGACCTCCCCCTCCGCATCGACGAATACGGACTTGTCGGCGGCTGTGCATGGGAGCCTCCTACCGCTCTCCAGGTATTCCTTGGCGCCCTGGATGTAGGCCAGGCCTGTGATACTGGCCCGTAAGCCTTTATTGAGGACCATTTCCCGGGCCATCGCGTCCAGGATGTCCTCAACATCGGGGGGCGCGTCCAAGCCGCTTTCAGTGTTCTTGAAGTAGTGCTCGCTTATGTTGAAGGGGCGGAAGCTATAGTCTGCCCCCAGGCGGTAGCTAATCCTCTGGACAGTTAGGGCGTCTTGGAAGTTCTCCCGGGTCATGGTGAAGCCAGTAGACACCCTGAGGCCTTTCTCCTTTAGCCCCACCAAGAGTTGGAGGGTTTGGATGGCCTTCTGGTACGCCTTGTCGACGCCCCTCATCTTGTCGTGCAGGCTCCCCTCGCCGTCCAGGGAGACGGTGATCCCCAATCGGTGGGGTTCTACCTGGCCCATGGCCCTGAGGGCCATCTCGTAGATCTCGAAGGGCTTTAGACCGTTGGTTGGGATCCAGATCTGGGCCTGGGGGGCCGCCCGGTGGAAGGCCGCCACGATCTCTGGGAGGTCTTCCCTCAGGCTGGGTTCCCCACCTGTGAGCTGGACAAACCTCAGCCCAGACAAGACCCGCCGGTTGGTCTGGAGGAATTCCTCAACCTGCTCCAGGGTGGGCTCGGGGCCCCCGCCCATCCTCCAGATGTTGCACATACGGCAACGTGAGTTGCATCGGGTGGTCACCGTAAAGTTGGACAGGTCGGTTAGCTCCACCCCAATCTTCACCTAAACGTAAGGGATTCTCCTGGATACGCCTATATGGTTTGTGGTGTATCTACCAGCCATGGAGACCCAAGGGTTAGATCACATCCACATCCTAGTAACGGACCTGGATAAGGCGGTGGGGTTCTACCGCCTCCTAGGTTTCCAAGAGACGCGAAGGTTCCAACACGGAGGCAGAAAAGCCGCCCAGCTTAAAGCCCCCTTCGGACTCACCATAGACCTCAATGAAGCCAGGGCCTCCGACAACCCCGGCTTCAACCACTTCTGCCTGGTGGTGAGCGATGTTGACGCCGCGGCTGAGGAGCTGCGTGGAGCAGGGCTCTGGGTGGACGGCCCTGTTTCCAACCCCGAGACGGGGAGGCGTCTGGCCACCACAAGGGGCCCCAACGGCTTCCTGGTCCAACTCGTTGGCCCCCCCTAACCCCTTTCCATCCATCTCCTGACCAGGCAAGCCCCACGGTCTAAACGGTCTCCAGGGGCCAGACCACCATGGCCGAGCCCAATACCACTGGCTCCTGAAACACGTGGACTGTCTCCCTCTGGCTATATGAGAAAGGGTGCTTCCAGGGGGACACCAGAGCCTTCTTTGGCCAGCACCGCATCAACCCCGCCACACGGCGCGAGACCCCAAGCAGGCTAGTCTTCCCCGGCTAGAAGAGCCTCGATGCCCCTCAACCTATTCCTGAGGGTGACCTCGGTGGTGCCAGCGGCCTCCGCGATCTCCTTCTGGATACGCTTGTTGTTGGTGACTATCCCAGCCTTATAGAGAGCCGCTGCAGCCAGCCCCCGGGGATCCTTACCCGTCAACCCCCCCCTACGCTTGGCAGCCCTTAAGAGATCTATGGCATAGGCCTCGGCCTGAGAGCCCAAGTTGACCTTGGCGGCGATGCTTGGAACAAACTTGATGGGATCCTCAACAGGCATCTTCAAGGACAACTCCTTCAACAAGATGCGGTATATTCGCGCCACCTCCTGGTGTCTTCGAGGGGAGACTCGAGTAATCTCCATCAAAGGCTTGGGGATCTGGAGGCTCCTACAAGCCGCGTAGAGGCTGGCCGCAACAAAGCCCTCTATACTCCGACCCCTTAAAAGGTCGGCCTTCAGGGCCTTACGGTATATTAGGGCAGCCATCTCCCTGGCATTGGTGGGGAGGTGT
>QMPS01000235.1 GCA_003648675.1 Aquificota bacterium | reverse complement strand
CGGAAGGCGGCGAAAGACATCGTGGAGGAGGCTAAGCCTAAAGGGGAGGTCCGAGTAGGTCATCCCACATGGGAAGAGGTCTGGGCTTGCCCTGAGTGTCGGGAAACCCTCATAGACCATATTTTTAGGTACGGGGTATGGGACGATGTGAAGAAGAGAGCCGAGGAGGAGGGGTTGCTTTCCGAAGGGGAGGAGGAGAAGGAAGATGAAGAGCGTGAAGAGAAGAGAGCTTTCTTCTAATAAGCTTCAAGTCATTATCCCCCCTCGACATATCGGCGACGATGATCCTCGTCGCACGGTTCACGTAACGCTTCTGCTATGGAGCCTACTGAACGCCGTGGGCGATAAGAAGATAGAAAATTTCAGGGCTGAGAAGATGATCTGGTTCTTTCCACCGGGGTAGGCCGTGGTACTCACCTCCGACAGGGGGCCCGTCCGGGTCCCCCCGGCCGGCTCTGGCTTCTTTTGCCCGACAGGGGGTCGGGGTTTCTTCTCCAGAGCTGGGGCCGGCCGGGGGGACCTGAACGGCCGGCCTGAACAGAAGAAACGGGAGGGCGGGGCGGTTCCTTAGAAAAATATGGGAGAAAAGGAATTGCGTTATTATTCGGTGAAAGAAGCGGCTGAGATTTTAGGGGTATCAGAAAGAACGGTAAGGAATTATATTGTTAAGGGGAAAATAAGAGCAAAGCGATTTGGGAAAGCGAGAAAGGTTTATCGTTTGAATGAGGAGCAATTAGAGAGATTAAAGGAATTAAAAGCTGGGAAGGATGTTGGTATTTCCCGTTATGTTGAAAAGACAATTGCGGAGAGCCAATTAGACAAGGGAAGGTTATCAGAGGATATAGGTGAGCTAAGAGGGGCGATAAATAGGGTTTTCTGGGTTCTGGTGGGCTTGTGGGGGACGATGGTGATAGGGTTTATTGCCTTGTTGTTGGTTAAATAATTACGGCCTTGATGGTCCTGCCTACCACCAAGGCCGTCACAAGGGCTTTGTGGGAGCTATCCACGAGGCCATCTTGCCATGGTAAAGATAAGAGAAAAAATTGAAGATGTCAAGAGCGAAGAAAATTATCTCGAAGGTGTCAGGGGGCTTTTCGTTAGCGACACTACTCTTGACATCCTTGAAAAGAAGGAGCTTATTCAGGCTTATGGGAAGTTTCTCTTAGACCTGGATAAGTACTTGAGTTTCGACTGGTACGCAACGCTAACCTTTAGGGATTGGGTCCATCCCGAAGTTGCCAACAAGGCTTACATGCGCTGGATCCATCGTCTTAACAGACACATTTTCGGGGTACGCTATACGAGACGGGGGCAGGGGGTCTATTGGGTGAGGGCTTTAGAGAAACAGAAGCGGCAAGTTATTCACTTTCACGCTCTTATAGGAGGAATTCCAGAGAGGTGGGATCCTGAGAAAAAAGATTTGCGTCGGCTCCATTGGATGGACGACTGGTACGAACACGAGGGGGGGTTTGCACGTATCTACCCTTACGATAGACGCCTGGGAGCGACTTTCTACCTGGGGAAATACATAGGGAAGGGCGGGGAACTGGACTACTCGGACAACATCGTCGCTGTCGTAGAGCGACAGCGACTGCAGACTTAGGGGGACTTGCCCGTTGCCAAGCAACGAGGCAACCCGCTAAGTCTAAGACATGGTTGAAGTTAGTATTCGTTGCTTGAATGGGAAAAAGTATCTAATATCGTCTATCCGTCTATCTCGAACTGTCTCAAAAACTTAGGTCTAAGTCCGCTATCGAAAGGCAAAAACGTATATCTTAATTGTTAAGAGAAAATGTATACCTTATTGGTTTTTCGGAGGGAGGGAGGATGAGCGAACGCCGTTGGCGTGTGACAAATCCACGGCCGGGCTGGAAGGCGTATGAGCGATTGTTGGATGATCTTTTTTCAAGGCGATATAGGGAGCTAAACGACGTCGAAAAGCGTCTCAGAAGCACGCTTGTTGCGTTTTTAGAGATGGAGATAAAGTGTCTTTGGTGTGGGAAATGGTTTAGGCCCGAGAAGGCTTTTCAAGATTTCTGTTCGTCTGGGTGCGAGGAGCGATTTCGTTGGTACCACATTCGGAGGCCAAAATTAAAGGGGGTCCCGGAGAACCCTTGACATCCGGGGGGATTTTTCATATATTAGGGGGGTAGGAAGATGCATAGGGAGGTGATATAATGGGTAAGGTAGTGTGTCCCGTAGATTTAAGATGGGTTCGTGGTCTTCTCCGAACTATAGGTCCGAGGGGGCGTATCCTCGAACTCGTCCGAGAATGCCCTGAGGTCCGGGAGGAGGCGTTGAAGATGGGGTATACCCCTGAGGACCTTGGGCTTACAGAGGGGGAGGCGAAGGAGAGCGAACGATAACCGCAAGAGGGGATAGGGGTTATCCCTGTCCCCTGGTTTTTTGCGGAAGGGGTATACCGAGGTATACCTGGTATACTGGGAGGTAGACCGAATGTCTGTCAATGTAAGCGGGAAAATCCCAATGCCTTTGTATGGCAAGCTTAAGCAACTGTGTGAGGCCCAAGGGTATACCGTATCCGAGGCCGTTCGTCGCTTCATTGAACAAGGGCTACAACAGGTTGACCGAGAGGGTAAACCTATTAAGCCAGAAGGGTATACCGATAATACCGTGAAGAAGGAGGGGAAGGCTATGGAAGATAAGGAGTTGCTTCAGGTTTTAAAGGAGCTGGAGGGATTGAAGCTGGCCAGGGTGGAGGACAAGCATAACATCGAAAGATCCCTCGATGAATTCTCCCGTACGTTGCAGGAGCTAAGGGGGGATATAGCGTCCCTTAGAGATGCTCAAGAGGCGAAGGAAAGCGAGCTGAGGACCATTCGGCAAGGGTTGTTGGAGCTAAGCGAGAAGGTTGTTGATAAATCTTCGTTAGCTAAAAGCTTGGAGGAGCTGTGTAGGTCCGATCCCGATAATCCCCTATGTCGGATTGCCAGGGAGGAGGGGCGGAAGGCGGCGAAAGACATCGTGGAGGAGGCTAAGCCTAAAGGGGAGGTCCGAGTAGGTCATCCCACATGGGAAGAGGTCTGGGCTTGCCCTGAGTGTCGGGAAACCCTCATAGACCATATT
>QMPS01000234.1 GCA_003648675.1 Aquificota bacterium | reverse complement strand
TGGATGAGGTAAGGTTCGTATACCTCTTCCAGGGTGTGTCTCTCTTCTCCCAAGGAGGCAGCCAGGGTGTCTATGCCCACAGGCCCCCCACCGAACTTCTGGATGATGGTGAGAAGGAACTTGCGGTCTAGAGCGTCGAAGCCAGCTTCGTCTATTTCCAGGAGGTCGAGGGCAGCCTTAGCTACTTCCAGGGTGATGGCTCCGTCGGCCCGGGCTTGTGCGTAGTCTCTCACCCTTTTGAGGAGACGGTTGGCAATGCGGGGGGTGCCTCGGGCCCTTCGGGCGATCTCTGTGGCTCCCTGGTGGTCTACCTTAACTCCAAGGATCCGGGCCGAGCGCAGGACAATGGCCTCCAACTCTTCCACATTGTAGAAGTCCAGGCGCAGAACTACCCCGAAGCGGTTTCTCAAAGGTGAAGTTAGGAGTCCCAGGCGGGTGGTGGCGCCTATGAGGGTGAAGCGGGGCACGTCCAGCCTCAAGGTCCGGGCCCCCGGTCCCTGTCCCACGATGAGGTCCAGCTTGAACTCTTCCATGGCAGGGTAGAGCATTTCCTCCACCGAGGGATTGAGGCGGTGGATCTCGTCTATGAAGAGGATGTCCCCGTCCCTCAGACTGGTGAGAATAGCTGCCAGGTCTCCCGTGCGCTCTAGGACAGGGCCCGAAGTGGTGCGGATGCCCACGCTCATCTCCCGGGAGATGACCCATGCCAGGGAAGTCTTTCCCAGCCCTGGGGGACCGTAGAGGAGGACATGGTCCAGGGGCTCCCCCCGGGCCAAGGCGGCTTCTATGGAGACCCTCAGGTTCTCCTTTATTCCTTCCTGGCCGATGTAGTCTGAGAGCCTTTCAGGCCGGAGGCCCTTCTCCAGGCTTATCTCCTCCGGGGTGGGTTGGGGGGTGAGGAACCTATCCAAGGTGACCTCCCAGGACCTTCAGACAGCGCCGGATCATCTCCTCTTCCTCCATGTCGGGGCCGATGCCCGACTTCTCCAAGGCTTTTCTGATCTCTTTTCTTGTGTATCCCAGGTTGCCCAGGGCTGAAAAGAGGGTGGCTTCCCAGGGAGGGGACGGGGTGATGACTTTGGCCTTTCGGGGCAGGTCCCCTTTGAGCTCCACCAGGAGACGTTGGGCTGTCTTTTCCCCTATGCCCGGCACCTTTTTCAATCGTTCCAGGTCTTCTTTTTTTACAGCCTTCCAGAGGTCTCCCAAGGTGAAGTGGGAGACCACGGCTAGGGCTGTTTTGGGCCCCAGGCGCGGGATCCCCAGGAGGATGGTGAAGAGCTCCCGTTCCTGGGGGGTGGCGAAACCGTAGAGAGAGGTACTGCGGTCCCCTTGGTGGAGGTGAGTCCACAGACGACATTTTTCACCCGGCGACGGTAGACGGTAATAGGTAGAGAGGGGCACAGCCACTTTGAACCCCAGGCCCATAGCCTCTATCACAGCCCAGCCCTCCTCTTTCTCCACAAGGGTGCCCAGGATGAACTCCAGCACCTCAGCACCCCTGTCCCAGGAGTTCCAGCCTGTGCTGCTGGGTGAGATGGCACAGGGCCACGGCCAAGGCGTCTGTCTCATCGGGGGAAAGCTTGTCGGGCAAGGAGAAGGTCTGCCTCAGCATCCAGGCTACCTGTTCCTTGGTGGCGTGGCCGTAGCCCACCACGGCCTTCTTCACATCCATGGGGGAGTATTCAAAGACGGGGATGCCTTCCAGGGCGGCAGCGGCCATAGCCGCTCCCCGGCAATGGGATATGCGGGCTAAGGCCCTGGGGTCTTTGTGATAGAAGAACTCTTCCATGGCTACCTCTTGCACCCCGTGTTCTTGGATCAGTTCCTTCACCAGGGTGAAAACGGCGGCAGTTTTTTCGGCCAGGTTCCTCTTCTTTCCCAGTTTCAAGGTGCCCGAGGCTAGTCTCACCTGCCGAAATGAGAGGACGGCGTATCCCATACAAATGGAGCCTGGATCTATGCCCAAAACCAAATCAAGCCCCCAGAGCAGCCATGATCTCTTCTGGAATCTCGAAGTTGGCGTAGGTCTTCTGGACCTCGTCCAGGGACTCCAGGGCGTCCATGAGTTTTAGAACCTTTTCGGCTTTCTCTCCTTCCACCTTCACCAGGTTTTTGGGCACCAGGGTGACTTCTGCCTCTTCAATGGGGAGTCCTTCTCTTTCCAGAGTATTTTTCACTTTTTCAAAGTCCTCGGGGGCGGTGATGACCTGGAAGGTGTCTTCTTCCACCTTTAGGTCTTCGGCCCCTGCTTCCAATGTCACCATGAGGACGTCGTCCTCCGATAGATCCTGGGCCTTTATGGTGATTACCCCCTTCTTGTCGAAGAGCCAAGAGACGCAGCCTGTTTCTCCCAGGGAGCCCCCGTGTTTGGAGAAGATGCGGCGGATCTCGGAGACTGTGCGGTTTCTATTGTCGGTGATGGCTTCCACGATGACGGCAACCCCTCCGGGGCCGTATCCTTCATAGGTGATCTCTTCGTAAGTGACTCCTGGGAGTTCACCAGTGCCCCTCTTGATAGCCCTTTCGATGTTTTCTTTGGGCATGTTGGCCGCTTTGGCAGCGGCTATGGCTGTCCTCAAGCGGGGGTTGGTTTCGGGGTCGCCTCCTCCTTCTCTGGCCGCCACGATGATCTCCCGGGTGAGGCGGGTAAATATGCGCCCCCGCTTGGCGTCCTCCTTCATCTTTTTGTATTTGATATTGGCCCACTTGGAATGGCCGGCCATGAGCAACCTCCCATTTTTCTTGGCTTAATACCTTTTTAGACCACCCTGATGGCCGTGACAAGGCCCCGAACTTTGCCAGAGAAGGGAAGGGTGTAGCGGTGGTGCTCTTCTAGGGTTATGCTTGGCGGCAGGAGGGAGGGGCTCCACTCCCTGCCCACGTAGAGGAGGGCTTGGCCTTCTGAAGAGACCAGGGAAGCCACCAGTTCCAGGGCATCCCTTCCTCCTGTTAGGGCCCTGGCTGTTACTGTGGAGAAGGTCTCTTTCTTGGCCGCAACATCCTCCAGGCGTTCCTGCAGGGGCTGATAGTCCTTAAGCTTCAGGAGGCGAACTATGTGGCGAGCGAAGTTTATCTTTTTTCTGGAAGAGTCTACAGCC
>QMPS01000233.1 GCA_003648675.1 Aquificota bacterium | reverse complement strand
CTCCAGCGCTCTATCTCCTCTCTGAACCAGTCCAAATCCAGGGATTTCCTTGTTCCGGGAGGCCAGACCATGTCCACGTAAGAAAAGACATTAGTGGCGTCCAGATAGACCCTCTCACCTTCTTCCAGAAAAGCGAAGGCCTCTTTAAACCTGGGATAAAACATATGGATCACCACCAGCATGAGTCTGGGGAAACGCCGCAAAATGCCCAACACCTTCTCAGGAGGCATACTCTTTCCATAGAGCTCGTCGAACCCCGTATGGAGGAAGATGGGATACCCGTGCTCCTCCAGCCACTCATAGGCCGGATAGAGCCTTTCATCCCACGGGTCAAAACCCTGGACGAAGGGATGGAGCTTCACGCCCCAGAAGGCCCTTTTCTCCCCTATCCACCAGGCCACCAGGTCCCCTGGATGGGAATTCTCCACATGAAAGGAGAGGAAAGGCACCATGCCCCTCACCCGGGAGGCCACTCTCAAGCTAAACTTATTCAGAAAACCCGTCTCCGAGGGCCTCAGAGGAAAGTGAAAGGCGAAGAAGCGCTCCACCCCTGCCTCTCTCAAATCTCCCACCACGTCCCTCCACGTATAATCCGGGGTAATGGGATGATCTGGAAAAGCTCGCCTCATCCAGCGGATGAGACCCGCCGTCCGGTATTCGGGCAGAATATGGACATGGGAGTCCAGCCTCATGATGGCCAAGGTTACAACAACAGCGGGAAAATTCAAAGGGACGCCTTGTGATTGCGAGCCAAAAAGCCAAACTTTTTAACGGATTCCACAGAAAGGAGACAAAAGATGGCTCAACAGGCCCAAAACGGGAAGGAAAGGACCGTCTTGGAGAGCATCAATACCCTGAATAGAGGGATTACCCACAGGCATAGAAGGTGATGACATGAAAGTCAGAGTGGGCACATCAGGCTGGAACTATTCCCACTGGCGAGGTCCCTTCTACCCCCAGGGGCTCCCCCCGACCCGATGGCTAGAGTTCTATGCCCAACACTTTGACACGGTAGAGATCAACGCCACCTTCTACGGCCGTCCCAAGGCCTCCACTTTCCAAAAGTGGTACGAAGCCACGCCCCCTAACTTCCTTTTCGCCATCAAAGCCAGCCGCTATATCACCCATATTAAGCGACTCAAAGACGTAGAAGAGCCCCTGGAGAGACTATACCACGACTTAAAGCCTTTAAAGGAAAAGCTAGGGGTGATCCTCTTTCAACTCCCACCCAACCTCTCTTTCAAGAAAGAGATAATAGAAATCTTCCTTCAGCTCTTAGACCCTTCCATCCCCGCCACCATCGAAGTGCGCCATGAAAGCTTCCACACCAGGGAGTTTTTTCGGCTTTTAGAGAAGCACAACGTGGCCTTCTGCATCTCTGACACCGCCGGACGGTACCCATCCCTGGTCTATAAAATCACAGCGGACTTCACCTACATACGACTCCACGGCTCCCGGGTACTCTACGCCTCCCGATATACCTGCCAGGAACTGGAAGAATGGGCCCAGAGAATCCTCTCCTGGGGAGTGGACGCCTACGTCTACTTCGACAATGATGCCCAGGCCTTCGCCCCCATCAACGCCCTGGAGTTAAAAGAAATCCTCCTTCAGAAAACTTGCACATCCCTTCAAGGAGACTAAAGAAAGAATCAGAAACCTAAGATCTCCAATAGAAAGGGGGTGAAAAGGATGAAAGACTATCCCTGGATATGGAGCACCTGGGTGAAAACCCCCTACATCAGGGAGACCCATAAAGAATGGCTCATAGCCAGTGCCTGTTTGCCCCTGGTAGCACCGGATATATTTCAGGAACTGAGCGAAAACAGGGCCATACTCCTGGCCTGTCCGGAGAGAGAACCACCCACCCACTACGGGAAAATAGCCAGCATGATAAGGAGCTGCGAGCCTGAGAAGATAATCGTAGCCACGGTGGAGGGCAGTCCCCATTGTTTCACCCTTCATGCCAGTGTGAACGAAGCAGAGTACATCTTGGGCAAAAAGGTCAACAGAGAGCACTACGTGGTCCTAGAAGGGAAGGAACTCATAAAAATAGACCTCCAAGCGGTGAGGGTGGCCCGCTACCTTCACCTGGTGAACAAGCTGGTGAAAGACAACCCCTCTATCCTAGAAGAGCTCTCAAGCTATAGTTTGGAGCATAGAAAGACCTCAGCCTATTAACGACGCCATGGAAAAGAAAGCGGCTGCTTTGTAAAATGATCCATGACCCTTTACGAAAAGCCTGCTGATAGATGCTTCGCCGGGTGGCACCGCCCAATATTTGAGGTAGATCCCACAGCACGCTAAGGGAGAGGAGTACACCCATAAACGGAGGCGATTTTTATGGAGTACATGCCGCAGGCGCTGAGTAAGGTCAGAGCAAACAGACCCCTGGTGCACAACATCACGAACCTTGTCGTCATGAACACCACCGCTAATGCCCTTCTGGCCATTGGAGCTTCTCCCGTGATGGCTCATGCAAAGGACGAGCTTGAAGACATGCTGAAAATAGCTAGCGCCCTCGTGATCAATATCGGGACGCTAGACGAGCACTGGATTGCTTCCATGGAGAAAGCTGTTGAGATCGCGGGCAAGCTAGAAAAACCCATAGTCCTGGATCCTGTCGGCGCAGGCGCAACCAGGCTGAGAACCGAAACGGCTTTAAATCTTCTCGACGTTGGAGCCATAAAGGTCCTCCGCGGCAACCTTAGCGAAGTGGCAGCCCTACTCGGCGAGCACGGGAAAACAAGGGGCGTTGACTCCACTGCCTATGAAAAAGATAAAGCCAAAAACCTAGCCACCGCCGCAGCAAAAGAGTTCAACACGGTAGTTGCAGTCACCGGACCTGTGGATTATATGAGCAACGGCAAAGAGATTTATGCAATCTACAATGGGCATGAGCTGCTTGGAACGGTTACAGGAACGGGGTGCATGGTTACCGCAATTATCGGAGCCTTCATAGCAGTCGAAGAACCACTAAAAGCTACTGTATCAGCCCTAGCAATCTTTGGAATTGCCGCCGAGAAAGCATCTGAAGAGACAAAGTATCCAGGAAGCTTCCATATAAAGCTCTATGACTGGCTCTATAGAATAGACCATAATCT
>QMPS01000232.1 GCA_003648675.1 Aquificota bacterium | reverse complement strand
GGAGTGAAGTCACCTCCCACCGATCCTATAATGATTCTCAGGGCCCATTTCCCCCATTTGCCCAGGACTTTTACCATAAAAGACTTGAGGGAGGCTTTTCCAGAGATACCAGAAAGGAGTATCAGGGCCTTCCTGACGGAGATGAAGAACAGGGGGGAGATTGTTTGCATAGGCAGGGGCCCCAAGGCTTTCTGGGAGAAAGTGAAGCCAGACCCATCCTAAGGAAGAAGCCACTACCAGAATCGGGGGCAGCTCTTGAATTTGGTAATTTCTTTGTGTCCTGTTTCCCTTTGGATGGGGCACTTCACTCGTTTTTACCTTTTTGTATCTACATCCTCTGAAGGGGCGATGAGCTTGAGCTTTGGAAAGTAGGCACGGTAATGTCTGGCGCCTCTGGTGAGAAGCGCATAGTCGCGAACAGCGGCGTGGGCTCCAATGTAGAAGTCCGGGAGGGGGGATGTCTTGGTTCCCTTTCTCTTTTTGTACGCCAGGAAACATTTGCCAGCCAAGAAGGCTGCTTCCCAGGGGAGTTCCTCTCTTATGAAAATTCCGTGGGGAAGGGCGTCTTCCAGGTCTTCTATCCTTTCAAATCTTATGGAGACCTCGGCATAAATTATGGGATTAATCACCAGAAGGTCTTTGTTTGCCCATTCGGACAGCTTTCGGGCTGACCAGCCGAACCATCTGGGGTCTTCGGTAAAGATGTCTAGTATGACATTGGAGTCTACTAGGACGGGCATCAATCTTCTCCACGGGTAAGGGCCATGATTTCGTCGGTGGAGAGCTTGATCGTGCCCCGGCCTTTGGCTGTAATCTTCACAACGGCCCCTTTCAGAAGAGTAAAGATCGTCTTTTAAGCTTCTTGCCAAGCTACTCCCCACCCGTCAATGGCACCTTTGTGTTCCTTGGTGATAACTTTCTCTGCAGCTTGAGCGATGCGGTGGGCATTGGGGTGCTGCTGTTCGGGAATGGAGGAAGCCCTTGTTTAGTCTGGGCCATCCATTTTTACAGGAAATTGGGACTTGCTCCCCTGGCTTTTTGCGGAGCCTTGTGTCATGGCGAGATCTTAGCTTGAGCCCAGGCCTTGGTATTTTTGACCAACATACTGCACCCCAAGAGGGTGAGAGTTGGTTAACGCCTTGGGACTATTGGGGGGCAACACCAATCACTTTCAAATAGGGCTCGAAGTCTCTGTCGAAAGTGATAATTTGCCTTATCCTTTCTTGTCGTGCCCCTATGATGAGCAGGGCATCGTTGAAGGATAGCTTTCCTCCGCTCATCACCACCAATTCTACTATGGGTTCGAACTCTTGTATCATATAGATTGCAAACCTGGCCACGGAGCTTGAGAGGTCTTTGAGATCTTTTACTGCTGCTTCGAAAGAGAAACCCCACTCTTTGGCCCTCCTTGATAGCACAGTTATGGTCTCGCCAAACACCACATCGGTTATTATGGGTGTTACCTTGCCCTTTACTTGTCTGGACAGCTCTTTCGCTTTGGCATGATGGATGTCTCGGCTGCAAAGGAGGGCTACCAGGAAGCTAGTGTCTAGCAACGCTTTCTCCATTAGTAGACCTCTTCTGAGTCTTTGAGGGCGTCTCCGCCTGCTACAATTTTCCCCTCAAGTTCGGCGAGCTTTTCCCAGCTTACCTCTCCCTTACCGAGTTCCTCCTCCAGGGCCTTTTCTGTAAGCCTGACAATGGCTTGACTGGTATTCTCTTCCTTTAGGGCTGCGATCAGTTTTATCTTTCTAAGGGTCTCTGTAGGAAAGATGACAGAGACTTTCTGGCGTTCTTTTCTCATCTTATACCCTCCTTTTCATCTTTTCTGATAAGAAGATAATACTCTTTTCAGCTTTTTTCTAGCCTGGTTTTATTCTCTTAGACAT
Source organism: Aquificota bacterium (assembly GCA_003648675.1). Taxonomy (GTDB): domain Bacteria; phylum Thermosulfidibacterota; class Thermosulfidibacteria; order Thermosulfidibacterales; family B14-G1; genus B14-G1. Next base: position 1,216 of record QMPS01000232.1, on the reverse strand, counting down.
TGCCTCCCTTTTTCTATGAAAGTTATAATACCTGGTTTTTCAATTAATTTTCCTTTTTTACCTGGATCCGGGAACGGGCGGGGGCTTTGCTGGAACTTTCGTTGAAAGGGCGAGCGATGAGGATGAAAAGCAGAAGAAGGGATACTCCTCTCCCATTGTTGGCGGCTGAAGAAGCGGGAGAACTCCTGGTGTCATTGACCCTTGACTCTGTATCATGGAATGCGGAAGAAGAGGGGTGATGGAGAGGGTCTGGATCTTAGAGAGGATAGCCAGTCAACGTTTCCCCTATCGGATTCGCATTGTTCAGGGAGATCGGATCCTTCTGGCCTTGATGGTCCAATCTCCGTGGCCCGGGGCCGGCACCCAGGTCTTCTGCCTGAGGGATGAGACCCTGGAGGCAGAAACCCTGGAGGTGGTGGAGGTAGTGCCCGTTCTCTCTCTTCAGAGATACGGAAAAAGGCTGGCTGTGGTGCTAGGCAGAAGGACGAACAAAAGGTGCGATTTTCTTTTTTTAAAGAAGCGATACAAAAATAAAGAAGGCGAATACGAACAGATATTCTGGCGCACCCAACAGTCTCTAAAGACTCGGAGAAAGGGATATATACTACCAGCCTGGAAAGCCCCTAAGGTCACCATTTATGTGGACAAGAACGAGCGTTACCCCTGGCGTTTTCCTGGCTGTCGGGTGGAGAGGCTTTCCCTGCCCGTGGGGGACTACGCCCTGGCAGGTAAAGAGGGTTTTTTAGCAGTGGTGGAGAGGAAGACCTTTGAAAATCTTCTGGCAGAGATAGGAAGGCTAGATGCCTTTCACCAGGCACTGGGTGAGCTAGAGGCCTATCCCCATAATGCGTTGGTCATTGAGGCCAGTTATCCGGACTTTTTGGATAGCGGAAAGGTTCATAGCCATGCTCCTTCCGTCGTGGCCAGGGCTCTGGCGGACATCTCGGCCCTTCACCCTGGATTGAAGGTGATCTTCGCCCATAGTCGTAAGGGGGCCAATGAGTGGTGCCGCAGATTCTTTGAGTCCATATCTTACCATCTCTTTCACGAGGAGATACCTTTGGGGGTAGAGGAAACGGTGGGCATCTATACAGGAGTGAAGTCACCTCCCACCGATCCTATAATGATTCTCAGGGCCCATTTCCCCCATTTGCCCAGGACTTTTACCATAAAAGACTTGAGGGAGGCTTTTCCAGAGATACCAGAAAGGAGTATC
>QMPS01000231.1 GCA_003648675.1 Aquificota bacterium | reverse complement strand
CCCATGCACCCCAGTCCCAACGCTGGATACCCCGAATCGGCCATGGCAGGGGCTTTGGCGATCAAACTAGGAGGGCCCTGCTACTACTTTGGAGAGTGGATAGAACGCCCATGGATGGGCCACGGAGAGCCACCCGATTTAAAGGCCATGGAGAAGGGAATTGTGCTAAGCAAGGTCACCTTCCTGGTAGCTCTATTGATTATCTGGGTCCTGCACCCTGTGTTGTAAAACCCCCATTGGGAGCCATTCCACGGCAACAGCAGCCAGAATTGGCCATGGAAGCTAAAAACACCTCCTCCTCTCCTTACCCATTGCAATCTCTTCACCTTTTCCTTAGAATTTCTCCTGGAACAGGCGATGAGGTCCGCCTTTAACCGCCGCAACTGCGGCTGATGACCTCTACCCCAAGACCCGGGAGGTAGAGGTATGCAGCCGCAAACAACAGTCGCAAAGAAGAAAAAACCCATCCCACCAAACCTGCGGGGGTGCGTTATGCACTTTGGAGTAGCTCAGGAAAAGATAACCCAGGCCATAGCCACCCTGGCTCCCATGGTCAAGGAACAGGACCGAGAGATGCTTTCAGAGGTGGAGCGTAAGCTCAAAGAGAACAAATTCAATCTGGTGGTCCTGGGCCAGTTCAAAAGAGGGAAAACCACCTTCATCAACGCCTTATTAGGAGAGAAACTCCTCCCCTCTGCCATCTTACCCCTCACCTCCATCGTCACCACCCTGGAGTACGGGCCCCAAATGGAAGTCGAAGTCCACTTTCTGAACGGCCAGGTGAAAAAGATTGAACCCCAGAACATTCGCCTCTATGTCACAGAAAAGGAGAATCCTAAAAACGAAAAGGGGGTGAAGTACGTGAGGGTCCTCCATCCTGCTTCTATCCTGAAAAAAGGGATCATCTTGGTGGACACCCCAGGAGTGGGCTCCCTTTACGAGAACAACACAGACGTGACTTATGGCTTTCTCCCCCGCGTAGACGCCGGGGTCTTTCTCTTAACTGTGGACCCACCGTTGTCTAAAGAGGAGATCGCCTTCCTAAAAGACGTCTATCCCCACGTGGAGAGGATCTTCTTCGTTCTCAACAAGGTTGACTACGTGGACTCCGACGACCTACAGGAAGTCATGGACTTCGCTCTGGGCAACCTCAAAGAAGCCCTGGGGTCCAACCACATCCCCATTTACCCCCTTTCAGCCAAGATGGCCTTGGAAGGGCGCACCGACGGAGACGAAGGCAAGGTGGTTAAAAGCGGCATCGCCGACCTGGAAGAGGCCCTGGAAAACTTTCTCCTTAAAGAAAAAGGAAGCATCGTACTGCGCTCCTCAGCCAATAAGGTTCTCTCCCTCCTTTCCACCTCCCTATTCCAAGTGGAGCTGGAGATCAAAGCAGCCACCACCCCCCTCGAAGAGCTTGAGGAGAAAATAGAACGTTTCCGAGTTATCAAAGAAGAAATCTCCCAGGAGAGAAGGGACAGTGAGTTCCTCTTCAAAGGAGAGATAGACTCCCTCATCAAGATCGTCAACATGGACATGGAGCGCTTTCAGACCCAGAAAATCCCCAAGATCTATACCAGACTCTTGGAGACCTTCCAGGAGAACAAGCACAGGGGCTCTTTAGAACTCTCCAAGCTCTTGGACCAGGCCATGAAGGAAATCCTAGTAAGGGAGTTCGACCAGATGGTGATCCAGGAAAACGAGAAGGTGAATGCTGAATACAGTCGTATAGCTCGGCGCTTCGCCGACAAGGTAAACGACATCATAGATCGTCTCATGGTTCTGGCAGCAGAACTCTTCGAGATTCCCCTGGAGCGTTTCCAGGTGGAGGAGACCATCACCGAGGAATCTTCCCTGTGGTACAAGCTGGAGGACAGACCTAAGCTTCTCGATCTAGAGGGAGCGGGCAAGTTCATATCCTACTCTATCCTGCCGTCTGCCGTGGTCCATAAAATGATTAAGGCTGAACTTCAGAAGAAACTTCCCGAAAAGGTGGACATGAACTGCGGCCGGGTGAGGTCCGATTTCGTAGACCGCATAACCAAGAGTGCCATAGAGTTACGCTGGGGCATGGAACAAAAGATGAATCAAACCGTCGCCTTCGTGGAAGAAGCCGTCCAAAAGGCCATGAACCTCAGGGAAAAAAGCCAGGAGGAAGTGGAAGCAACTTTAAAAGAGCTTGGAAAAAAGAAAGCCCTGCTGGAGGGCATCAAAGAACAACTAAAGTCCCTGCTGGAAGAGGCGGCGGCTTGATCCCTGAAGATAAGAAGAGAGAAGTAAAAGAGTACCTTCTCGCCCTGGAGAAGCCATCGGGCGGCTTTGCCTTCTCCCGAACGGTCCCTTCAGGAATAGAGGACACCTACTTCGCCATCCAGGCCCTGGACACTCTGGGTCTCGATAAAGACTACTCGGCCACCCGAGAATGGTTGGCCAAAGAAAAATGGGACTCCGACCCCACAGGAAGAGTACTCTACTACAGGATCCGCCTCTACAAGAGGCTTGCCCTGGAGGTACCCTGGTACAGGGTAACGGCTGAAATAGAAAAAGCCCTAACAGGAGTGAAAGGTAACCCCAGAAAACTGGACTTCTTTGGACGCATCCTGGCCCTGGCCCAGGAAGAAGGAGTCACATGGCCCAAACTGGAAGAGCTTCTGCTACAAGAAGCAGAGAAGGTGGACAGGAGCATCACCACCAAAGACACCCTGGAGAGTCTGTGGAGAAAGGTGAGGGTATGCATGGTGTTTGGAGGAGAAATGGATACGCAAAGGCTCCTGGAACACCTGGAAGCCTGCTACAATCCCGACGGGGGATACGGCTTCAAACCCCACACCACCTCTTTTTTGGAGCACATCCACTTCGCTTACCGCCTCTACCAAGCCCTAAAATACGCCCCGCACCACAGAGAAGAAACCAGAGCCTTTGTTCTCAACAGCCAAAGCAAAAGAGGCGGCTTCGCCAGGGCACCGGGAGGAGTGCCCTTCATAGACACCACTTTCTACGCCTTGCGCGTCCTCCGGGCTCTGGAAGAGAAGCGAAAAGAAACACACTCAAAAGGGGTTAAAAGTATGCAGAACTTGTTTCACATTGACAAAGAAGGAAACTTTCCTCAGACACGGTG
>QMPS01000230.1 GCA_003648675.1 Aquificota bacterium | reverse complement strand
TCCTGGCCCAAACCCTAGGACCCGAGCCCCTCCTGGGCGGACTCTGCAAGATCTCGGCCTTCAAGACGGCACCGAGGCTCATCCGCCACGTGGGAGTGGAACCCGATCTGCCCCAGGAGCGCAGGGCCCGGAGCCAGGAGACTCGGCAGGTAGAAGTCAAACCCCCTCGCCTCCAGGCTTGAATACCCCGCCAAAACCCAGAAAAGCGCCTCCGGGGCACCGTTTGCCCGAGGCGCACTCTCCATACAAGCAGCCCTACTTGCCCATGTAGTAATCGCCAAACTTCTTACGCAGGACCTTTTTGTCGAACTTGCCCACGCTGGTCTTAGGAATCTCGTCCACGAAGAGGATCTCGTCAGGGAGCCACCACTTGGGAAACCTGTTAGAGAGCGACTCCAGTATCTCCTCTTTCTTGCTCTCTTCTTTTTCCCCCTCCTTCAACACCACACAGGCCAGTGGCCTTTCATCCCACTTGGGGTGCCTGGCAGCAATAACTGCGGCCTCCTTCACAGCGGGATGAGCCATGATGGCGTTCTCCAGTTGAACCGATGAGATCCACTCACCACCACTCTTGATGAGGTCCTTAGTCCTGTCTGCCACCTGAATGTATCCTTCCTCGTCTATACTCACCACATCCCCAGTGTGATACCAGCCATCTCCAAAGGTCTCCTGGGTCCTTTCCTCGTCCCTGTAATAGCCCCTCACTATCCAGGGTCCCCTAAGCAACAATTCACCAAACTCCTTACCATCATGTGCCACTTCTTGACCCGACTCTCCCACTACCCTGCACCGGAGACACGGCAACAGCAACCCTTGCTTAGCCCTGAGGCGATACTTGTCGTCATCTGGCAAATCCTCAAGATAGCTCTTCAGGCGAGACACCAGCACCAATGGATAGGCCTCTGTCATTCCGTAGGCATGAGTTAGAGTGATGCCGTGTCTCTCATAGGCCTCTATAAGAGCCCGAGGAGGTGCGGAACCGCCAGAAAGAATCTCTTTCAGCGAACCCACATCGTGCCCACCTGCTTCAATTTCATTCAGGACAGCCAGCCAAATAGTGGGCACCCCCGCCGCATAGTTCACCTTTTCCCGCTCAATTAATTCAACAAGATCCTTTGGCGTAGGATGGAGACCAGGGAACACCTGTTTTGCTCCCACCATGGTACATGCAAAGGGATAACCCCAAGAAAGCACATGAAACATGGGCACCACGGCCATCATCACCCTTTTTTCGTACACATTGAAAGCATCAGGCAATGAACTCACCAGACTGTGCAACACAATTCCCCTATGGGTATACTCCACACCTTTTGGAAAACCCGTGGTGGCTGAAGTGAAACACATGAGGGCCGTGGTCTTCTCATCTATGAACTCGGGGAAGGGATAGTCCTCTTCTTCTCCTGCTATCAACTCCTCGTAGCTATAGACAGGCTTCAATGTAGTATCAGGCACCTTTCCCGAGTGAGACATGACAATGTAGCCTTTCACTGTCTCCAATCGGTCCTGCACCCGCTCTATAATAGGAATCAGATCCTCATCCACAAAGAGATATCTATCCTCCGCTACACTTATCACGTGGGCTATGTGTTCGTCGGGTATCCTGATGTTCACCGTGTGGAGGACTCTCTCGGTGCAGGGCAGGGCAAAGTAGAGCTCCATATGCCTGAAGGTGTTCCAGGCGAAAGACCCTACCCTTTCCCCCTTCTTGAGGCCCAGTTTGTCCAGGGCATGGGCCAGCTGGCACACCCGCTTGTAAAAATCCTCATAGGTATATCTATGAATACCTTCGGGGTATCTGGTCACCAGCTCCTTCTTGGGAAACAGGTCCCGGGCCCTGTAGAGAAGGTCATTGACATTCAATGGGTAATCATAATCAAACATGCTACACCCCCTTATAAAACTCTTTATACTTTTGTCTCAAATCTCTCTTGAGAATCTTGCCCGTGGGAGTCTTGGGAAGCTGATCCACAAATATCACGCCCTTTGGGACCTTAAAACCTGCTAATTCCTTTCTGCACAGGGCTATGATCTCCTCTTCCTTTATCTGCTCTCCAGCCTTGGGAACCACCACCGCTGTGACCGCCTCTATCCACTTCTCATGGGGCAACCCAACCACAGCCACCTCGGAGACCCTGGGATCTTTGTAGATCACCTCCTCCACCTCCCGGCTGGACACGTTTTCTCCTCCAGATTTCACCATGTCCTTCTTGCGGTCAGCCACCGTGATGTATCTATCCTCATCAAGCACCCCCACATCCCCACTATGGAACCAGCCATAAGCCATGGCCTCTTCTGTCTTCTCCGGATCCTTAAAGTAAAACATCATGACATGAGGACCCCTGCCACATATCTCACCAGGCACTCCGGGTTTGTTGATTATATTACCTTCGTCATCCATAAGCACCGTCTCCATATTGAGGCCACCCTGACCCGCAGAGCCCAGCTTGCTTAAGGCATCTTCGGGCTTCAAAATGGTATGATATGGGCTTAACTCCGTCTGACCATAGTAGTTGTAAAGCCTTAGGCCAGGGAGCCTTTCCATCAGCTCCTTCAGCACTTCCACAGGCATTATAGAAGCCCCATAGTAGGCCTTTTTCAAACTGGAGAGGTCAAAGGAATCGAAATCTGGATCCCTCAAAAGGGCGATCCATACCGTAGGAGGGGCGAAGAACATGGTGGCCCCGTGGTCCTGTATGCTTTGCATAATGGGCTTGGGAGCCGCTTGAGGCAGAAGCACATTGGTCATGCCCATCCATATTCCCGGCGTGAGAAAAACGTCCCTTTGAGCACAGTGATAGATGGGTAAGGCATGCACCTGGATATCATTGGTGGTGTACTCCCCATCCACTATACAACCCATGTACTCAGCCAAGAGAGACTGGTGATTCAGGATCACTCCCTTGGGGAGGCTCTCGGTTCCACTGGTGTAGGTCATCTGAACGGGATCAAGGATCTCAATCTTCACATCTGGCTCTTCAGAAGATGAGGCTTCATACCACTCGTCAAACTCCAGCCATCCTTCAGGGGCAGTCCTTCCTTCACCCTCATTAGACCAGATAAATTTTTCCACCCCTGGCATCTCAGAGAGTACGTCCTCCAACAGATGGAACAGGGC
>QMPS01000229.1 GCA_003648675.1 Aquificota bacterium | reverse complement strand
TGAGAGGTGACCACTCGGAAAGAGTGGATGCAGAAGGTCTCCCTACCCTTCTCCAAATGGATGGAAACTTCATCCAAAACCTCCAGATCCATGTTCTCCAAAACGGGCACAGTGGCACTAAGGGTGAGTTCTTCAAGAGAAAAGAACTTGATCCTGGTGTAGTCCTCTTCCTGGTGAAAGCTAACCTGGATTTCCCCTGTCTCCCTCAGCTGCTCCAAATACAAAAGGTCTACCACTGCCTCTTCGGGAGGTGTGATTGCTTTGTACTCTTCGGGGAAAAGGCCTCCATACCGATGATAAAGGACCGCTGCATCCTCAGGGGGATAGCTGCTGCTGAGAAAGTTCTTAAAACGATCCTCCCAGGACAAGGAAAGTTCACTGATCTCCTCTTCCAGGGCCTCTTCGTCCAGCAGGGCCAATCCGTCTTTGTAGAGGAAGAACCAGAGAAAGACCAAGCTATCTTCATAAATAAAAAGGCGGGTCTCTATGTAGGCCCCCTGTACCAGTTGCTCCAGCCTATCTTCTATCTCCTCCTCCAACTTGGCCGAGTACTTCTCCTGGGAGAAAACCACCATCAACGCCAGATACTCTTCCCGAAGGCGCTGAAAGACCTTCACCACATCTTCCCTGCCCATGTAGAGGATGGCGGAGATAAGCTCCTCTATTTCACTTTCTGGACTGATGAGGAGATCATCCAAGGGCAATAGGTCGTAAAGCATGACCACCCTTTTGTAATCATAAGAACCCACCACCACCCTCATGGACTGGAGGATGCGTTGGAGCTTCAACCTCAAAATGGGAATACCCTCAGCCTTTTCCGTCAGGGCTCTCTTGGTGAAAAGGCCAAAGAAAAGGTGCCATCCCTTAGGCTCTCCGTCCTCGGAGAAGGAGCGCACGGCCATGACATCCAGCTTGCTCCGTCGATAGAGCTGAGCCGTCTCCCTCCCCTTGGTGTACCGAAAAACCCTGGGCTCTTTAGAAAGCCGCTCCTTGAGCCCATCTATAGAGAAGAGGTCAGGCACACCCCTGTGCTGAGGCCTGCAGATTCCCAGTCCCCCTTCTTCTCCTCCCCCGTCTTCCAGGTAGAGAGAGCCCAAGAACACAAAGTGCCTATCATAAAGCCACTCCAGGAAAGCCCCTATCTCCTCCAACTCACCTTGGGGATCCCCTCTAAGCTCCCTGTAAAAATCCAGATCGTTTATGGCATCCCGGAGCCTCCTCTTCATCTTCACAAAGTCGCCCACCACATCTTTTGCCACCCTGAGAATTGTGAGAAGGCGGTCCTTAACCCCCTCCACCCGGGAGGGATCTAGACGGGTTTCGAAGAGAATAAGGGACTCCTTAGGACCCTCCTCCCAAGAAGGGGCCACCCTCACCAGCTCCCCCTTCTCATTCCGCTCCACAGTGATGATGGGATGGACATAGAGATCATAAGGAACGTCCATCTCCTCCATCTGGAGCTTAAGGGTATCCAAGAGAAAGGGCTGGTCATCGTTGTCTATAAAAATGAGGGTGTAGCCGTCCATGTGCACCGAGTCTATCTTGATCTCACCTTCCTTCCTCAACCTAGAAACCTGGTAGGCCTTAAGAATCCTTTCCACCAGTTCTTCCTCGCTATACTTAGAAAGCATGGCCTCAGGGTAAGCCTGGAGAAAGAGGGTGGCCAAACTCTCCAACACCTCCGGATTCTCCACTTTAGACCTGGCCACCGCCTGGGAAGCCACAGACTGCAAAAAGACCTTTAGCATCTCCCCCTCCCTTTGCCCCTCTCCTAGACTTAGGGGGAGAGTTAAAAAAATCCTCTTCCATGTCAAGGGAAGTTCAATTTACCTATTGACAAGACCCACCAAGGTGTTTAATTAAACTCCGCTTCGGAATAGGATTAAACATTAAGTTTAGTGAAAAACGGGTTGTTTAATGGCTGGAAAAATGGAGATCGGCAGGAAACTGCGAAGGCTAAGGAAATCCAGGGCCCTTACCCTGGAGGAGGTGGCCCAGAGGGCCAACCTAACCAAAGGGTTCCTCTCCCAGATCGAGAGAGATAAGGCTTCTCCCTCGGTAGCGGCCCTGAAACAGATCCTGGATGTCCTAGGGGAAGACCTCTCCACCTTCTTCCAAGATGCGGGAGAACCTGAGAAGAACGTCTTCCGTGTGGAAGAGAGGGAACCTCTGGACGAGGACATCCCCGGGGTGATTATGGAATCCTTGGCCCCCGACATCCAGTACCGGGAGATGGACCCCATTCTCATCACCATGGAAAAGGGAGCCAAGATCACCGACGAAGACTTAGATGAGGAAGAGGCCTTCGGCTACCTCCTAGAAGGGGAGGCCTGGATCACCATTGAAGGGGAGAGCTACAAGCTGAAGAAGGGTGACACCTTCTACCTCTTCCCCGAAACAGAGTTCGTTATAGAGAACAAAGGCAAAGAGCGGGCCCAGATCTTAGTAGTGGCCTATTGACATAAAAGGGCAAAGAAAGGAGGGGAGGATGAAAGCACTGGGTCGTCACGTTCTGGTGGAGTTTTACGGCTGCGATTCCGAGGCGCTAAACAACAAAAAGCGACTGGAAAGAGTGATGCGGAAAGCGGCCGTAGAGAGCGGGGCCACAGTGGTGAGTAGCGTCTTTCACCTCTTCAACCCCCATGGAGCGAGCGGTGTGGTGGTCATCGCCGAATCCCATCTCACCATCCACACCTGGCCGGAATATGGATACGCCGCTGTGGACCTTTTCACCTGCGGCGACTCGGTGGACCCATGGATAGCTTTCGAAAAGATGAAGGAGTACCTCCAGGCGGAGCAGATGTTCACCATGGAAATTAAGAGGGGACAGCTCCATTCTGTAGAATCACTCCAGTACAAACCCTTCTGAGAGGAGGGAAGAACTATGGTGATCAAAACCCCTACCAAGTTCTTCTTTGTGAAAGGCAGATCCGAGGGCTTCATGCCCCTCAACGCCTTCGACAGTGCCCTGCTAGATGCTGGGATAGGCAACACCAACCTGGTGAAGATGAGCTCCATTATTCCTCCCCGGTGCCAGGAGGTGGACCCCATCCCTCTTCCCCAGGGGGCCCTAGTGCCCGCGGCTTACGCCAGCATCACCTCCCAGGAGCCAGGAGAAGT
>QMPS01000228.1 GCA_003648675.1 Aquificota bacterium | reverse complement strand
GGAGGTAATTTTATGGAATGCCGTTATCTGCTTTATGAGGAGAGGGGTAAGGTAGGTTACATTACATTGAACAACCCTAAGAAGAGAAGTGCCCTGTCCTTTTTATTCCTCCACTGAGGACTGCCAAGAGGGGATTTCTGCCTTTTTAGAGAAAAGGGAGCCTGAGTGGAAGGATAGGTGAGGGGGTCTCGGCCCCCTCCCTTTTAGCTCATGAGGTTCTCTACGATGAGGGCACTGCCCATACCGCCGCCCTGACATAGGGTGGCTAGGCCATACTTCACGCCCCTTCTCTTCATCTCGTAGGGGAGGGTGACCACGATGCGGCAACCCGTGGCCCCCACAGGGTGACCCAGGGAGATGCCCGAGCCGTTGACGTTGGTGATCTCCTAGTCCAGTCCCAGTCCTTTAATGACGGCTAGGGCCTGGGCGGCGAAGGCTTCGTTAAGCTCGATGAGCCCCATGTCTTCCAGCTTCATGCCCGCCTTTTTCAGGGTTATTTGAGTGGCGGGTGCGGGTCCCCATTATCTTGTTCTTCCCTGGAGATGTTATACTTTTCTGCCAGGATCTCGGCGGTGACGCCCATGTGGTAGCTGTAGAAGGCGTCTATGAGGCCGTCGTAGAGGAGGGAGTCTAGGACCTTGTCGTCCCCCAGACGGTATCCGAAGCGGGCCTTTTTGAGGACATAGGGGGTCTGGGTCATGGACTCCATACCCCCGGCCACGATGATCTGAGCATCACCTGCTTTGATCTTTTGCATGCCGGCGGTCATGGCCCTCATGGCCGAGGCACAGCTGACACGTCCTTTAGAGCGCCCCCGAAGTCGCCAATGGCTGTCCTCACAGCACTGACAATGACCACACTCCCCATGTTCACCTCCCCATGTTTAAGTGGGGAGATTATAAAGGAGAGCTGGGTTTAAGGGAAGGAGCTTCAGGGGGAGAGGATTCCTTGGGTCACAAGGTAGAAGAAGGTCTGGCACACGTCTTCTATGGGAAGTTCCTGATGGGAGGGGAGCCAGTGGGCGGCCCAGTTGCACATGCCCAGAATGGCCAGGGTGGCGGTGGTGATATCGGGGAGGCTGAAGATGCCTTTTTCCACTCCTTCGTGGAGGATCTCTTCTACTATGCGAATCATAAGGTTACATTCACGGTGGATATGTTTTTGGTGGTCTCCTTTGAGCTCTCGACCTTCACTTACGAAAACCCGGAAGGCCTGGGGGTGCTCCGATAGAGTGGCGAGGTAGGCGTATATGATCTCTTTGAGCTTTTGGGCGGGGGAGATGGGGCGCTTCATAACTTCCCTGAACTTCCGGATGAGGAGAGAACAGATGGTGTCGAAGATGGAGAAGAGTAGCTCTTCTTTGCTTTCCATGTGGTAGTACAGGGTGGCTTTGTTGAGGCCTGCCCGGTCAGCTATCTCTTGGACCGTAACATTGGCGTATCCTTTCTCGCTGAAGAGGCAAGTAGCGGCCTCAAGGATGTGATTGATTCTTTCTTTCTTTTTATTGGCTTCTTTTATCAAGGCCTACACTCCTTTGAATTTTGGACTCCTCTTTTCGAAAAAGGCCTCAAGGCCTTCTTGAAAATCCTGGGTGGTACCTAAGCGGGAGATGCTCCTTTTTTCGACTTCTAGGTGGCACTCTAGGTCTGGGAATAGGCTTCTGTTTATGAGTTCTTTGCAGGCTGCCACGGCCAAGGGAGGAGCCTGGTTCAGCTCCTTAGCGACTTCCAAAGCCACCTCTAGGGTCTTTCCCGAAGGTGCAATGTGGTTTATGAGTCCCAGTTCCAGAGCTTCTTTGGCGCTGACCATGCAGCCGGAGAAGATGAGCTCCGAAGCTTTCTTCAGGCCCACTGTTCGGCTCAGGGTCAGGCTTCCTCCTCCGTCGGGTGATGCGGCAATCTTGATGTAGGCCATGTTGAAGGAGGCGTTTTCGTCAGCTACAGCCAGGTCGCAGGCCAAGACTAGGCTCATTCCTGCCCCGCTGGCCACGCCATTGACCGCTGCTATAACGGGTTTGGGCATCTTCCTGATGGAGATGATGCACTGGTGGAGGATGCCGGCCAGCTCCATTATGTGGCTCCAACGGTCCTGCTGTTGATAGAACTCTTTGACGTCCCCTCCAGCGCAAAATCCTTTGCCTTCTCCGGTTATTACAACGGTTTTTATTTCTCTTTTTCTTTCTAAGCTTTCTATTATATTAAGGAGCTTTGTTGTAAGAGATGTGCTGAACGCATTCAGAGCTTTGGGTCTATTTAGGGTAATTAAGGCGGTCTCTTCCCGTTCCTCTAGAATGACTTCTTCCACATTTGTTCTCCTTCTTCCTTCTATCCGCTGTTTTTTCTGGCTTTTTTATTGTCATATGAGAATTTTATAAAAAGTTTTACTGAATTACAACCTGGGATCGGTTCTTTATGTATTTTTGCTAGTCTTTGTGCTACAAGGCACATTCATGGGCGAGTTGAGACTCCTATCACCTCAAGGAATGCTGGGTTATGGTTATCCTGAGGAGTCCCTTAGAAGGGGACTTGAGGCTAGCCCCCACATGATAGGGGTGGACAGCGGCTCCACCGATGCCGGCCCTTACCGGCTGGGTTCTGGCAAACCCACAGTGCCCAGAGAAGCGGTGAAGAGGGATCTTTCCCTCATGCTCGAAGGTGCTTTGGAGTTGGGGATTCCCCTGTTGGTGGGATCGGCAGGGGGAGCAGGGGCTAGAGAGCACGTGGAGTGGGTGCTGGATATTCTGGATGAAGTGGTCCTGGAGAGGGGGAAAAGACTTTCTCTGGCGGTCATTTGGTCTGATGTCGATAAGAACTGGCTATTGGAGAAGTTGGGGAAGGGTGAGGTAGAACCTTTGGGGCCGGTGGAGCCTTTGGAATCTGAGGATGTGTTGAAGGCTAGGCGGATAGTGGCCGTGATGGGGGTAGCCCCTTATATCGAGGCCTTGGAGGGTGGTGCTCAGGTGGTCATTGCTGGCAGGTCCAACGATCCAGCCATCTTTGCCTCTTTTGCCCTGTGGAAGGGTTTCTCTCCCGGTCTGGCCTTCCATTTGGGCAAGATCCTGGAGTGTGGGGCCATGGCGTCCGTGCCGGGAAGTGCTTCTGACTCCATGCTGGGGATCTTGAAAGAGGATCGCTTTCTGG
>QMPS01000227.1 GCA_003648675.1 Aquificota bacterium | reverse complement strand
GGCCGCCGCTATGAGGAGGTCCAGGACGAGATAAAAATGGTCCCATACAAAGTGGTAAAGGGACACCATGGAGACGTCCGAGTGGACGTGAGCGGTAAGCTTTACTCCCCCCCAGAGATCTCTGCTATGACCCTGAGAAAGCTGAAAGAGGCTGCTGAAGCCTACCTGGGAGAAACAGTAGAGAAGGCGGGCATCACCGTGCACGCCTATGTCAACGACTCCCAGCGTAAAGCCACCAAAGACGCCGGTAAAATCGCCGGCCTAGAGGTCCTAAGGCTAGTAAACGAGCCCACGGCTTCGGCCCTAGCCTATGGTCTGGACAAGAAGAAAGGCGGAAAAATTGCCGTCTTTGACCTAGGCGGCGGTACCTTTGACATCTCTATTCTGGAGGTGGGCGACGGAGTTTTCGAGGTGAAAGCCGTTAACGGCGACACCCACTTGGGCGGCGACAACTTTGATCAGCGCATCATCGACTGGATTGTGGAGGAGTTCAAGAAGGAGCAAGGGATCGATCTATCTAAGGACCCCATGGCCATGCAGAGGCTGAAGGAGGCTGCCGAGAAAGCCAAGTGTGAGCTCTCCTCGGTCATGGAGACGGAGATCAACCTGCCCTTCATCACCGCCGACGCCAGCGGTCCCAAGCATCTCCTCATGAAACTCACCCGGGCCAAGTTTGAAGCCCTAGTGGCAGATCTCATCGAGCGCACTGTAGAGCCATGCCAGCAGGCCCTAAAAGACGCCGGTCTCACTCCAGCCGACATTGACGAGGTCATACTGGTGGGAGGCTCCACCCGTATTCCCGCTGTGCAGGCCAAAGTGAAAGAGATCTTCGGCAGAGAGCCCAGGAAAGACATCAACCCCGACGAGGCTGTGGCTCTGGGTGCTGCCATCCAGGCAGGTGTTCTCACGGGCGAGGTGAAGGACATCCTGTTGCTGGACGTGACGCCCCTCTCCCTGGGCATCGAGACCCTAGGCGGGGTTATGACCGTCCTTATCCCGAGAAACACCACTATACCCACCAGAAAAACAGAGATCTTCACCACGGCCACGGACAACCAGACCAGCGTAGAGATCCACGTCCTCCAAGGTGAAAGACCCATGGCCAGAGACAACAGGACACTGGCCCGGTTCCATCTGGACGGTATCCCTCCCGCCCCCAGGGGCGTGCCCAAGATTGAAGTGACCTTCGATATAGACGCCGATGGCATTCTCCATGTGTCGGCCAAAGACATGGCCACAGGCAAGGAACAAAAGATCACCGTCACTGCCAGCAGCGGCCTCTCCCAGGAAGAGATCGAGCAGATGGTAAAGGAGGCCGAGCGCCACGCCGAAGAAGACCGCAAGCGCAAAGAGGTCATCGAGGTCAGAAACCAGCTGGACGGCCTGGTGTACACCATGGAGAAGACCCTCAACGAAAACCGAGAGAAGATCCCCGTAGCCGATATCCAAGCAGCGGAGGAGATTATTTCCAAGGCCAAGAAGGTGCTGGAAGAGAGCGTATCCATTCAAGACGTCTCCAGAATCGACGCCATTCTGGCAGACCTGAGAAACTCTACCCAGGAGATCACCAGTATCTCCCACAAGATCGCCCAGACTCTCTATCAGCAGCAGGCACAGGCAGGTGGTGGAGGCCCCACCACAACCGAAAGCACCGAGACCACCAGCCAGGAAGGGCCTGTAGAGGGCGAAGTGGTGGATGCCGACTTTGAAGAGAAGAAGTGATTGGCCAGGGGGAGGGCATACCCTCCCCCATTAAAACCCGGCTAAAAGGGGTGGGAAGATGGCCACAAAAAAGGACTACTACGAGATCCTAGGGGTTAGCAGAAACGCTACCCAAGAAGAGATCAAGAAGGCCTACCGCAGGTTGGCCAGGAAGTACCACCCCGATGTCAATCCCGGAAGCAAAGAGGCTGAGGAGCGCTTCAAAGAGATAACAGAGGCTTACCAAGTCCTGTCCGATCCAGAGAAGCGCAAGGCCTACGACCAGATGGGCCACGCTGCCTTCACAAGTGCCCAAGGCGCCCCCGGAGGAGCTGGCTTCGACTTCCAGGACTTCCACTTCGACTTCGACATGGAGGACCTGAGGAGGGGCTTCCGCTTTGAGATGGGCGGATTCGACCTAGGAGACCTCTTCTCACAAATCTTCGGCCGCAAAAGACGGACGTGGAGAGAAGAGCCACCGGGACCCCAGAGAGGCAGAGATCTGGAGTACCAAATGGAGATCTCCCTGGAAGACGCCTACAAAGGGGTAACCACGGAGATCACTATCAATCGAGGGGGCAAACTGGAGACAGTGAAGGTGAAAATCCCCCCTGGGGTAGACAACGGTACCCGGGTCCGGGTGGCAGGCAAAGGAGAAACCGGAGTTTTGGGAGGCCCGACGGGGGACCTCTACATCATCACCAGGGTGAAGCCTCATCCTTTCTTCGAGAGGAAGGGAAACAATCTCTACTGCAAGGTGCCCATTACCTTTTGGGAAGCTGCTTTGGGCAGTGAAATCGAGGTGCCCACACTAGAAGGGGTGGTAAAAATGAAGGTACCTCCTGGGACCCAGTGCGGTCAGAAGTTTCGGATGCGGGGCAAGGGCATGCCTAGACCCAAGGGGGGAGCCAAAGGAGACTTGTACGTGGAGGTGAAAACGGTGACCCCTCGAAACCTCAACGGCCGAGAAATCCAGCTTCTGAGGGAACTGGCCCAATCCAGAAAGGGGGAAAATCCCCGGGAGGAGATCTTGAGAAGGTACGGCCGTTAGGCACTAAAGGAGGGAAACCATGGAAAGGGAGAGACCACTTTATCTCATATCCACCGTAGCCAAGATGTTGAACATACATCCCCAAACCCTCAGACTCTACGAGAGGGAGGGGTTGATAAAGCCCGCCCGCACCGAGGGCAATACCCGGCTCTACTCCCAGGAGGACATAGAGCGGCTGAGAACTATTCTCACCCTCACCAGGGAGTTGGGAGTTAACCTAGCGGGAGTGGAGATCATTCTGAGGCTCAGGGAACAGATAGAAGAGCTTCAGAAAGAGGTGGAGAGACTGGCCACCCTTCTGGGCAGATACATGCAAGTGGAAATAGAGCGTCTCCAGCAGGAGGGCAGGCCCGGCTTGGTGAAAGTCTCCCCTGCCCATGTGGTGAGGGTGAAGG
>QMPS01000226.1 GCA_003648675.1 Aquificota bacterium | reverse complement strand
GTGTAGATATCGAGACTCATGCCTTCAACCAGCGCGGCGAAGACACAATGCCGGGAACCGCAACCGTGATTTTACCCTCGAGAGAAGACCCTGAAGAAAAATGGCCTGTTTCGATGAGGATAAAAATCCTAGAAGGACAGGGGGGTAACCAAGACCATATAGATTGACAGGGGTGAGGAGTGAAGGAATATCTTGAATCGACAGAATTCATTGAGAGCGATCATCCTGAAATATCTGCATGCGCCAAAGAACTCACGAGGCACATAGAGGAGGAGCAAGAAAGAGTAAAGGCTCTTTTTTATTTTGTAAGGGACAGGATTTCTTTTAGGCCTCTTTTTTTTAATTATCTGCCTAAAGAGGAATTCAAAGCCAGTGCGATCCTAAAGAGAGGTTATGGCTTTTGCATCATGAAAGCTATTCTACTTATCTCACTCTTGCGGAGTATTAACATCCCAGCAAGGCTTATCTTAGCGGAGATCAGACATTATCAACTGCCTGAGACCGTAAAGCTTGGACTGAAAAGCGACGTGATTCTCCATGGCTTCGCTGAAGGTTTTCTCCAAGGGAATTGGGTAAAGCTTAATCCGACGTTTGACATTAAAGATTGCGAGATAATGGATTACATCCCTACGGAATTCGATGGGGAGAAAGATGCCCTTTTCCACCCTACGGACAGGAAGGGCAGAAAACTGATCGATTATATAAACGTTTTGGGCCACTTTACGGATTTGCCTTATGAGTTCATGCTGGAGCATATCAGGAAAAGGTACGGCATCCTGGACAGGAGATTCTTCGATAACGTCAATAAGGGCGAAAGCTTTTACAAGGGATGGTCATAAACACAGGAGGTGAGCAAATGGGAACTGAAAGAAAGTTCATACCGAGGGAGCCCGATGAGTATAACTTCCAAGATATCATCTATGAGAAGAAAGACTGGGTTGCCACAATCACTATCAACCGGCCTGAAAAACTCAACACCTACCGTACTGAAACCCTCATAGAAATGGGCCAAGCCTTTCTGGACGCCTCTTGGGACGACTCTATAGCTGTAGTGGTTCTGACGGGCGCTGGCGATAAGGCCTTCTGCACTGGTGGAGATGTAGATGAGTACGCTACATGTTACACGACGACTCCTCGCGACTTCTGGAAATGGGGAAACCTCTTCTGCAGGACTATGGAACTCCTCAGACACATCGGGAAGCCTACTATAGCGAGGATAAATGGTATGGCCGTAGGCGGTGGTAATGAATGGCATATAGCATGCGATCTTTCAATAGCTGCAGAGCACGCCCAATTCTTTCAGGTTGGGGTCGGGGTTGGATCTGTGGCTGCGGCCTCATGCTGGTTCCTTCCTCTTCTCCTTGGGGATAGGAGGGCTAGGGAGATGCTCCTTCTTAATAGGCGCTTGGACGCTAAAACTGCTTTAGATTGGGGGTTGGTGAATAGGGTGGTGCCATATGAAAAGCTGGATGAAGCCGTCCAGGAAATGGCAGATCAATTGATCAACAAGTTCCCGGAGTGCCTCCGGTACACTCTTCAGCAGGTTAACTTTTTCAAGGACATCCCTGCCGCCATATTGGGAGGTCACGCTACGGAATGGCTCAGCATTCATTTCACCTCGCCGGAACCGTACGAAGGAATGTGGTCTTTTGTAGAGAAGAGGAAACCTGATTACATGAAGCTGCGAAAACTTGCTGCTGAGGGGAAGAGCTCAGAATATTTGTGGGGAGCTCCGGTAAAAGCCTGCTCCAAGTGTGGAGCTAAGGGGTTACCCGGGGAGTTTAAGTTCTGTGGGAATTGTGGGGCAGCGCTTGAATAGATGTAGAGGTGAGTCATAGAGCCGACCGAGGGTTGTTTTTGCGCGAGGAGGTATCTGTGATGGGTGTAAGGCTGGAAGATGTAGTGATAGTCGGGGTCGGCAGAACTGCAAGAGGCAAATTTGGTGGGACTCTCAAAGACATGGATGCTGACGATATGTCGGCTGCGCTCCTGCGAGGTTTGTTTCAGAAAGTAGGGCTGGAACCGGGCGTGGTTGACTTCGTCTTCTGGGGCCAGACCCGGCAGGCCGGTTATGGAGGCAATCCTGCTAGGGCCGTAGCCTTCAAAGCCGGCATCCCGATAGAAGTTCCTGCTTCTACCATAAACATGACGTGCATCTCGGCTATGCAGGCAGTGATTCAGGGGATCCGTATGATCATGTTGGGAGACGCTGAGGTGGTCGTAGCCGGCGGAATGGAGAATATGTCGGGTTGTAACTATATCCTGAAGGGAGCGAGATGGGGATTTAGAAGTGGCCATCAGACGGTAGTGGACGACTTATACATCCCCTGTAGGCTCTGTGGGCTCAATATGGTGGCCACAGCGGATAAGTTGGCTAAGGAGTATGGAATTCCAAGGGAGGAGCAGGATAGCTTCGCTTATGAGAGCCACATGAAAGCTATTAAAGCCCAAGACAGCGGCTGGTTTGACGAAGAGATTATCCCCATCGAGGTCCCCCAGAAAAAAGGACCAGCAATTCTCTTTGATAAAGACGAATGCATGCGAAGGGATACCAGCCCAGAGAAGCTTGCAGCGCTCAAGCCTGTCTATGGAGGGGGGACGGTCACGGCAGGTAACGCCTGTCCTTTGACTGATGGAGCTAACGGTGTGATTCTGATGTCGAGAAAAAGGGCTAGGGAGCTCGGCTTTGAACCCCTGGCGTCTTTTCTATCCTACCATACGGTCGGGGTCGATCCCTCAATTATGGGCGTCGGGCCGATCTACGCAGTGCCGAAGGCCCTTGAGAAAGCTGGCCTCAAAGTGGACGACCTGGATCTGGTGGAATATAACGAGGCGTTTGCTTGTGTCGTTCTCTTGGGTATAAAGGTCCTCGGGCTGAATCCTGAAAAGGTAAACATCCATGGTGGTGCAATAGCCTTGGGGCACCCTACTGGGAGCACCGGGTCCCGACTCATCGTAACGCTCTATCATGCCCTCAAGAGAACCGGCGGGGAAATTGGCCTCGCCACCCTCTGTGGCGGAGGGGGGCTTGGGGGTGCGGTGATCATAAGGAGAGAGGCTTAGGGAGATGCTTCTGGAAGGAAGGATTGCCATTGTAACCGGGGGAAGTCAAGGCCTTGGCTACGCCATGGCAGAGGAATTCAGTAG
>QMPS01000225.1 GCA_003648675.1 Aquificota bacterium | reverse complement strand
GCCATAATTGCCATAAAAGGGGCCAGGGCAAGGAGAACGAGGCTTCCCACCACCAGGTCAAAGGTTCTTTTCACCGCCCGATTCAGGGGAGACTTCAAGTTGTTTCTCAGTCTGAGTATGAAGAGCTGCTCCATAAATAGTGGTATGATCTGGGCGTTGAGAAGAGTTATCCCTTTCAGCTCGGGTACCAGCAGCACCTGATGGGTGAGAAGGTAGACCTTCTTCACCAGTTCCCTGAGTCTTTGTATACCAATGGAAGGCATGGCGATGGCCACGGTTTTCACCCCAAGCTCCTCCATTTTCTCTTTCAAAGATGAGAGGGGACCTAGTACAGGATAGGAACCGTGGCGGGTCTCCACTTTTTCTCCTTGTCTGGTTGGATCGTCGTCCAGAAAGCCCACAATCCGATAACCCATCGTCTTTTCCCGCTCCAGACCCTGAGCCAGAGCTCGTCCCGCGTTTCCCGCTCCCAGGATAATGATTTTCTCTAGCCATAACCCTTTGGATACTAGGATTTTCTTGCCCCAGAGGCGGAAAAGGGGAAAGATGAAGAGAGAGAAAAGCCATAGGGAAAGGATGACTAATCGGGAGATCTTAGGGCTCATCTTCCCTAAACTCACCACTGCTAAGATCACCAGAATGCTGGCTGTGAGAGCCTTGATAACTTTAAAAGTTTCGTCCCAGAAGGGTAGTCTCTGAGTGTAGAGCCTCTCGTAGGCCATGAAAGAAATAATTGCCAGAGGCATCCACCACAAACCGAGGTGGTAAAGGAAGGTGAAGGAGAACTTGGGAGTGGGGAGGAAGCGGGGAAAGACGTTGGCTCTGGCCTCGTAAGCCAGGAAGAGGGAGAAAAGATAAGCTCCCAGGTCTATAGCCATGAGGTAAATGGTTCCTCTCATATTTTTATGTTCTCTTTTCCCGTATGAAAATGCAAGGAGTTGTGGGTTTAGGGAGTTTAAAGACCTTCTCGGTTTCAGTTGCTGGACTGCCAGCAATGGTGCTTTAAAAAAGGAGCCGGGTTCCTTCCCCGGCTCCTTTTTCGGCGGTCAGTAATCTTCTAACATCCACTTGCCTTCCACGATTTTCACAATAATCATGGAGTCCACGCCCAGGCCATTGTGGTCCTGGGGGGTGATGTTGTAAACGCCGCTGATTCCTACATAGCCTTTGGTTTCTTCGATGGCGTCTCTCAGCTTCTCCCTATCGGGGCCTGCTTTCTTTAGGGCCCTAGCCAGGATCATAAGGGCGTCCCAAGCATAGCCCGAGTGGGTGTTGATGGGGAAGTCTTTATTGTAGTGGTACACATCGTTGTAGAGGTGGACAAAGTGAGCAATGACAGGCTTTTGGGGATCTTTTTCCGGCAGCTGCTGCCAGGCCATGAGTTTGGTGGAGGGCATGATGTTGCCATTGGCGGCGTCGCCTGCCAGCTCAACGTATTTGGGGTCGGGCAGACCGTGGCACTGGATTAGGGGTACCTTGATGCCCAGCTGCTTCACGTTCTTGGCTACAATGGACCCGGCAGGACCAATGGTCCAGCAGATGATGGTTTGGGGACCCTTGGTTCTTATATTGGACAGTTGAGTGGTCATATCCGTGTCTCTGGGGTTGAAAGACTCTTCAGCAATGATTTCTAGACCGTACTGGGGAGCCAGCTTCTCCAGCCACCTTCTGCCGTCTCTACCAAAGCCATCGGAAGAGGTGAGGATGGCTACCTTCTTGATGCCCTTCTTCTGGAGGTACATGTAGATCCTCTTGACGGCTATGCTGGATCTCTGGGGGGTCTTAAAGACATAGTGATAAGAGCCGAACTTGCCTCCCATGATTACGGGGTCCCCCCCTACCGTCATGATGGTGGGCACGTGGGCCTGCTCTACCAAGCGCTTCACCGCCATGCCCGTGCCGGTCCGGGTGGGTCCAATGATGGCCACCACCTTGTCCACATAAATAAACTTCTTGGCGATAGCTACGGCCTTGGTGGGGTCTCCTTCCGTGTCACCGAAGACCAACTGGATGGGCTGGCCGTTTATGCCCCCTTCTTTGTTGATCTGGTCCACAGCCATCTGGGCCACCAGCTTAGTAGGAGTACCGATGAAGGCAGCGGGCCCTGAAAGGGCGAAGAAGGCACCAATTTTTATGGGCTCTTTCTTTTCAGCTAGGCCCGGATGGGCCACCAAGCCTGCCAGGGCCAAAATCAACAGTAACTTTTTCATCTTTCCCTACCTCCTTTCACCTCTCATTTTTTACTTTCACTTTTCACCTTTCACTTCCCACTCCCAGTCATCCATGGCTATCACCTCCCCTTCTTTCCCAGATAAGCCTTCTGGACCTCCTCCCGGCCCAACAGCTCTTGGGATGGTCCTTCCATCACCACCCTTCCCGCTTCCATGACATAGGCCCGGTCGGAGATGGCCAGGGCAGCCCGGGCATTCTGCTCTACTAGGAGGATAGTGCCCCCGTCTCTCCTCAGACGGGCAATGATTTGGAAGATCTCCTTCACTACCATGGGGGCCAGGCCCAGGCTGGGTTCATCCAAGATTAGGAGTTTAGTCTTACCCACTAAAGCACGGCCTATGGCCAGCATCTGCTGCTCCCCTCCGCTGAGGGTGCCCGCCTGTTGATGGAGACGTTCCTTCAGTATGGGGAAGAGCTCCAGTACGTACTCCATGTCTTCCAGGGTCTTTTTTCTCTCTTCGGGGGTGGTCCTGAGGTAGGCTCCCAGCTCCAAGTTCTCCAGCACCGTGAGAGGTGAAAATATGAGCCGGCCTTCAGGTACCTGGTAAAGGCCCAGCTCCACGATCTGATGGGGCTTGAGGCCAGTGATCTCCCGGCCCCTGAAGAGAATGGAACCCTTCTTGGCCCTCACCAGGCCTGAAAGGGTATTGAGGAGGGTGGTCTTGCCCGCTCCGTTTCTCCCTATTATGGCCACAATCTCTCCCTTTTTCACCTCTAGGTTCACACCTTTCAGGGCATGGAGGCCCCCGTAAAAGACGTGGAGATCTCTGACCTGGAGCATCAGAACCCCTCCCCCAGGTAAGCCTGGATCACTTGGGGGTCCTCTTGAACTTGCTGTGGAGGCCCCAGAGCTATGCGCTCTCCATGGTGGAGAACCAGGACTCTGTGGCAGATACCCATGATAAGGTTCATATCGTGCTC
>QMPS01000224.1 GCA_003648675.1 Aquificota bacterium | reverse complement strand
TCGATAGCTGCTCCACTTCCAGACTCTGGGATGAGAGGCGAGGCCAGCCCTCACTGGGTTCAGCACTACATATCTGACGAGTTCAGGGAGGTAGCTCTCCTTTCCTACGGAGTCATTGGATTTTGCTTTGGTTTCTCCTTTGTTTTTTATCCCACGCTCTGTATGTTGTAAGGCTATGTGGTGGGGGAGGCAGGATGTGGCTGGAGGTAGATGAGGAAGACAAGATAGAGCGTATCCGCCTCATGGAAGCATTGGCTACTGGGGCAGATCTCATAGCAGTGGCCTGTCCCTGGTGTTATACCATATTGAAAAATGCCGCCCTTGATATGGGAAAGGAAGAAGAGATAAAGGTTACGGACGTAGCCCAGCTTCTGGACGGCGCGGCCTAGACAGTGGGCAGAGACCTTTGCGAGGCTTAATCTTTGCGTGTGAAAGCGTGGTGACTGTGGGAGGTGACGATCGTGAAGTACGGCGAGGAGGAGGTTGCCAAGGCAAAGCTGGAGCCCTGGGAGAACCCGTATCCGGAGCGGGATTACACTATTGACATCACTTTTCCCGAGTTCACCTGTCTCTGCCCCCGTTCGGGTTATCCCGACTTTGCCACCATCCGCATCTCTTACATTCCCGATAGATGGGTGGTGGAACTCAAATCCCTGAAGCTTTATCTGAACCAGTACAGGAGTCGCTACATCTCTCACGAGGAGGCCACCAACCGGATTTACGAGGATCTTTATGAGCTTTTGAAGCCCAGGTATCTCAGGGTGGTGGGTGACTTTCATCCCCGGGGGAACGTTCACACGGTAATCACAGTGGAGAGTGGGGAGAGATCCGGGAAGTGAAGGATGCTTGGTTAGTTTGGAAGTCTTCTTAACCACCTAGGCTTTCAGGCTCTGATCAGCGAGGTAACGTGGACAAGAGGGGGGCTCTCCTGTTATTGCTGATGAACGGCGGAGGCAGGGATGGAGGAGGAGAGGAGAACCCCCAAAACCGTCAAAGATTACCTTGGCCCCATGAGGGTTCCCTTTTTGTTGCTGCCCCCAGTGTGTGTCCTGCTGGGGGTGGCCACGGCGTACTGGAGTATGGGGCGTGTGAACTGGTGGTATGCCTTTCTGGCCTTTCTAGGAGCCCTCTCCTCCCATGTCAGCGTTAACGCCTTCAACGAGTATATGGATTTCAAGAGCGGCCTGGATGCTAAAACTCAGAGGACTCCTTTCAGCGGTGGCAGCGGCACCTTGGTGGCCCACCCTGAATTAGCGGGGTGGACCCTCTTTATAGCTTGTTTCTCCCTGGCCATTCCAGTGGTTATAGGATTCTATTTCTTGAAGGTATGGGGGTGGGCCATTGTTCCTTTGGGCTTGGTAGGCCTTCTTTTGGTGGTGGCCTATACAGGGTGGATCACCCGCCGACCTCTCCTGTGCCTCATGGCCCCAGGGCTGGGTTTTGGTGTCCTGTGGGTCATGGGGACCTATTTCGTCCTGACGGGCCATTATTCCCTTTCGTCTTTTTTTGCTTCATTGGTCCTCTTCTTTCTGGTGAGTGATCTGTTGCTCCTGAACCAGTTTCCCGATACCCGGGCCGACGTGACGGTGGGCCGCCGCCACTTGGTCATCGTTAAGGGCGAGGGATACAGTGCCCGGGTGTACGTGGCCTTTCTGGCCCTGGCCTATCTCTCCCTGGTTCTGGGGGTGGAGCTGGGTGTCCTGCCCAAATGGGCCCTTCTGGGACTTGCTACTCTGGTGCTGGCCGTGCCCACGGCTACTAGGGTGTTGAGGTACGCCGAAGACCTGAAGAGACTCATGCCCGCCCTGGGGAAGAACGTGTTGATCAACCTTCTCACTCCCTTTTTGACGGCGGTGGGACTGTTCTTGGCCAGGTGGATGGGGTGAATGAAGTTTTTTATTTCTCTGGTCCCTCCTGGGACATGTTCTCCAGGATCCGTTTCATCTGCTGGAGTTCTGCCCCGTAGCCGGCCCAGTTTCCCTGTTTCAGGTATTCTATGGCCCTGTTGCAGTGGTAGAGGGCCCTTTTCGCTTTTTCCGGGAGGTTGCCTGGTGTCACACCTCTCATGGCCCTGTTAGTGGACTCGGCGGGCACATTTTGGGCGGAGAAAATGGCCCTTAGTGCCCGGTCTAGGGTCTTTCTCATCTCCAGTTTGTCGCCGAAGGCTGTCACCACACGCTTAAGTTCCGGCATCTGGCTCTGCTCCGACTGGAGATATACGGGTTCCACGTAGATGAAGGATCTTGCTATGGGAATGATGAGGAGGTTGCCGCGAATGACCCGTGACCCCTTTTGCCCCCAGAGTGTGAATTCGGAGGAGATGTCGGGCTTCTGATTTATCCGGGCCTCGATCTGCATGGGCCCGTAGATGAGCTTCTCCTTTGGGAGTTTGTAGACGATAAGTTTGCCGTAGTTGGGTGCGTCGCACCGGGCGCACAGCCAGGCTATCATGTTGTTCTTCTTGGAGGGTGTCAGGGGGAGCATGAGGATGAACTCTTCGGCCTTCTCCTGGGGGAGTTTCATGATGATGTAGTAAGGGAACATGGGTTGTTCGGTGTCACTGTAGATCTCGGTGGGGATATTCCAGTAGTCCTCTTGATTGTAGAAGACCTGGGGATCCGTCATATGGTAGACATTATAGATATGGGCCTGGATCAGAAACATGTCTGTGGGATAGCGGAAGTGTTTTCTCAGGAAAGGGGGCATTTTGTCCAAGGGCTTGAAAAGCCCGGGGAATATCTTTTTGTAGGTCTGGATGATGGGATCGCTGGGATCCACCACGTAGTAATTTACCTCTCCGTTGTAAGCATTGACGACGACCTTGACGGAGTTGCGGATGTAGTTTAGATCCAGCCCCTTCATGAATTGGGAAATGGGCTCTGAGTATGGATACATGTTGGTAGTTGTGTAGGCGTCGTGGATCCAGTAAAGCCCGCCGTCGTTGCCCACCACGATGTAGGGGTCTGAATCGTAGGCCAGGAAGGGGGCGAGGGTCTTGTCTCGGTCTGTAATGATCCTGTGATACATGATGCGGCTTTTGTTGGTGATGTAGTCGGTGAGGAGGATCTTGATGTCTGAGAAGTACCATGCGTAGACCAGCCTTCTGAAGGTGTTGGAGATTTCTACCCCTCCTCTGCCCTTGTAGGTGGTTTAGAC
>QMPS01000223.1 GCA_003648675.1 Aquificota bacterium | reverse complement strand
CCTCCTTCACCATCTGTACGGCCAGTTTTGTGAGGTCCCTGATGATGGACTCCACATCACGGCCTACGTATCCCACTTCAGTGAATTTGGAGGCTTCAACTTTTATGAAGGGGGCTTTGGCCAGGCGGGCCAGACGGCGGGCGATCTCGGTCTTGCCTACCCCTGTGGGGCCTATCATGATGATGTTTTTAGGCAGGACTTCTTCCTTTAAATGGGAGGGGAGCTGTTGCCTCCTCCACCGGTTTCTCAGGGCTATGGCCACGGCCTTTTTGGCCTCTTCTTGACCAATAATGAACCGGTCTAATGCCTCTACAATCTCTTTGGGGGTGAGACATTCCACCATCACAGTTCCTCCACTACGACTTCTCTGTTGGTGTACACGCAGATACCGGAGGCTATGCGAAGGGCCTCCAGGGCAATCTCCCGGGGGGACATCTGGGTGTGGGTGATAAGGGCCCGAGCGGCAGCCAGGGCATAAGGGCCTCCGGAGCCGATGGCCATCACCCCGTCGTCGGGTTCAATCACATCCCCCGTACCCGAGATGAGAAAGGATTTCTCCTGATCTGCTGCTATGATGAAGGCTTCCAGCCGCCTTAGAGTCCTGTCCGTTCGCCAGTCTTTGGCCAGTTCTACGGCCGCCCTGGCCAAATTGCCACCGTAGCCCTGGAGCTTTTCTTCTAAGCGGACCAGAAGGGTGAGGGCATCGGCCGAAGCACCAGCAAACCCCACGATGACCCTGTCTTGAAAGATTTTTCTCACCTTTTTGGCCTTAGCTTTGATCACCGTGGTGCCTAGGGTCACCTGTCCGTCCCCGGCTACGGCCACTTTGTTTCCCTTCCTTACGGCTACGATGGTGGTGCCCTTCAGTTCCCTCATGACTCTTTCCTCCTGGCTCTAGGATGGGCTTTGCTGTATACCTCTTTCAGCCTTCCGAGGGTGAGGTGGGTGTAGATCTGAGTGGTGGAAAGGTTGGCGTGGCCCAGGAGCTCTTGGACTGCTCTCAGGTCTGCTCCCCTTTCCAAAAGGTGGGTGGCAAAGGAGTGGCGAAGGGTATGGGGGGTGATAGGCTTATCCAGCCCCGATCGAAGGGCGGCTTTCTTTATGAGTCTTCTCACTGTGGAGTCAGATATCCTGCCTCTGGGTGTGACAAAGAGGGCTTTGCAGGGCTGTTTTAAATATAGGCTCCTCTCTTTTAAGTATTCCTTTAGGGCTTCCAGAGCCTTAGAGCCCATGAGAACTACCCTTTCCTTCTTCCCTTTGCCCCTAACCCGTATGTGTCCCCTGGCCAAGTCTATATCCTCAATGTCCAGACCCACCAGTTCGGAAACCCGTAGGCCTGTGGCGTACAGTAGCTCCAAAATGGCCTTGTCCCGGGAGTTTGGGCTTCCTTCTTCCATAAGCCTTTGTGCTTCGGGTATGGCCAGAGTCCTGGGGAGGGGTCTGCCTTTCTTGGGGGTGCGCAAGAGACGGGCCGGATTCTTTCCGAGGATCTCTTTGGCCCTTAGAAAGGCATAGAACCCTCTGATAGAGGCCACCATCCTCGCTAAACTGGTGGGTGCTAGCCCCTTTTTCTGGCAGTGGAGGAGGTAAGCTCTGAGGTCCCAGAGGGAGGCTTTCTCCAGGGTGAGGCCCCGTTCCTTCAGGAAGGCCTCCAAGTCTTTTAGCTCCCTCAGGTAGTTTCTCACGGTGTGGTGGGAGCACCCCTTTTCGTGAACCAGGTGGTCTCTGTATAGCTTTAGTACTTCGGTCACCACTGGGTCTCCTTGATCCTTTCCACCCTGTGGCGCTCGGCTTTTATTACGGCTATCAAATCTTCAATGGCCTCTTCTAGCCGGTCATTCACCACGAAGTAGCGGAAGAGAGGGTACATGGCCATCTCTTCTTCCGCTTTTTCCCAGCGCTCTTTGATCACCTGAGGGGCGTCGGCGCCCCTCTTACTGAGTCGTTCCCTCAGGGCCTCCAGGGATGGGGGGAACACAAAAATGGTGACAGCGTCCTCGGGAAAGGCTGCTTTGATCTGAGAGGCTCCTTGGATATCTATGTCCAACAGGATATCTTTTCCTGCTTCTATGGCTTTGAGCAGAGGAGCCTTGGGAGTGCCGTAGAGGTGATTATAGACCCTGGCCCACTCGGCCATCTCTCCTTTTTCTACCATCTCCAGAAAGGTCTCTTCGTCCACAAAGTGGTAATCCCTGCCGTTTTCTTCTCCAGGGCGTGGAGGGCGGGTGGTGTAGGATATGGAAAACTCTAAGTTGTCCAGGCGGTTCGCAGCTTCTCGGCAGAGGGTGGTTTTCCCTGCTCCCGATGGGGCTGAAATGACGAATAGGATACCTTTTCTCTTGATCTTCATTATTCTATATTCTGGACCTGCTCACGTATTTTTTCAATCTCACCTTTCAGGTCCACCACAAGGTGAGCTACCTGGGTATCTTGGCCCTTGGACGCTATGGTGTTGGTCTCTCTAAGGATTTCCTGGGCCAGGAAGTCCAGCTTCTTCCCACAGGGGGAGCCTTCCTCGAGGGTTTTTCTGAAGGCTTCGAGGTGGCAGTCCAGTCTTACTATCTCCTCGGTTATATCGATCTTTTCGGCTATAATGGCTGCCTCTTGAGCCACTCTTTCGGGGGATACCTCCGCTTGGAGCTCTTCCAAGCGTTTCTGTAGCTTTTCTTTGTAGATCAGGGGTAGGTGTGAAGCCCTCTCCCTAATCTCGTCTAGGATCTTGCCCATGGTGTTCAATCGGTCACTCAGGTCTTCCTTGAGCTTTTCCCCTTCCTGGACCCTGTGGGCCAAGAGCTGGTCTAGTGCTTTCTCCAAGGCTTTCTCCACGGTTTCTCCCAGGACTTGGGGGTCCTGTTCCTTTTCGCTGACGCTAAAGATCTCTTGCCTTGAAAAGAGGAGGGAGAGGTTGAGCTCCTCTTTCCTTCCCAATCTCTTGGCCACCTCTTCCATAGCCTTCCACATGGCTTTGGCTAGATGGGTGTCTACCTCCACCGTCTTTGGGCTTTCCTCCAGGGGAGTTATGATGAAGTAAAGATCTAGTTTACCTCTGTGGCATGCTTCTTTCAGCTTCCTCCTTATGTGGGGTTCCAGGGCTATGAGGAAGCGAGGCAGATGGAGGTTGGCTTCCAGGAAGCGATGGTTCACACTTCTTACCTCTACCT
>QMPS01000222.1 GCA_003648675.1 Aquificota bacterium | reverse complement strand
GAGTTGGCCTACAACATGGGACTTTGCTACCGACAGACGGGCAACCTAGACAAGGCCATCTCCTACTTCAGGCTAGCCTTCAATCTGGCCCCCGACATGGTGGAGGCCCTTTTGGCTCTGGGATCCTGCAACCTGGAATTGGGGGACCTAGAAGAGGCAGAAGAGCTCCTCTGGAAAGCCCTAGAACTGGATCCGTCCAGCGCCGAGGCCTACCATCTCCTAGGAACAGCCCAAGCCCAGAGGGAAAAATGGGAGGAAGCCCTGGTCCTGTGGGAAGAGGCTATCGCCCTAGAACCCAACAGACCAGAGACCTTAAGGCAAATGGGATGGGCCCACCACATGATGGGGGAAAAGGAGCTAGCCATCGAATACCTAGAGGCCAGCATCCGTCTCTACCCTGAATTTATCCAAGCCCGATTCGACATCTCCCTCATATACATGCAAGATTTGCGAATAAAAGAGGCTATGGAACACCTCAAGGCCATTTTGGACGTGGAGCCTCAGAACCCTCTGGCTCTGAGATACCTGGAAGAAGTGAGAAGGATAGAAGAGTATATGGAAAGGGAGCAGGAGGCCTAAGGGTGCATCCCATCCTCACAAAGATAGGTCCCCTCTCCATCCCTACCTATGGCTTCTTCGTAGCAGCTGGATTCCTCTTAGGAGCAGCTCTGGCCCTGAGAAGAGCTCGCCAAGAAGGTATAAACCCCGATGTCATCACAGACCTGGCTTTTTACATTCTTCTGGGCACCCTCATCGGTGCCCGAATCTATTACGTGGGAGAGCACATATCCTACTTCAAAAGCCGCCCATGGGAAGCTCTCTACCTTTGGAAAGGGGGACTAGCCTTCTACGGAGGTTTCCTAGGCGCTTTCCTCATGGCCCTCTGGTATGTGAAAAAACATAAACTACCCCTATGGCCTTTAGCCGATCTTCTGGCGCCCAGCGTCGCCGCAGGGGAAACCGTGGGCAGACTGGGCTGCTTCTCAGCAGGCTGCTGCTACGGAAAACCTTGCCACCTGCCCTGGGCCATCACCTTCACTAATCCCCATTCCCTAGCCCCTTTGGGCATCCCCCTGCACCCCACCCAGCTCTACCACGCCCTAGCCAACCTCCTCATTTTCCTGATCCTCATCTGGTTGTACCCCAGGAGAAAATTCCCAGGGCAGGTCTTCCTTGCATACCTATTCCTCTACGGCCTAGCCCGCTTCTCTATCGAGTTTCTCAGGGGTGACCCCCGGGTCTACATAGGCCCCCTGTCCCTGCCCCAGTGGTTCTCCATTCTGGCCATGGCCGGGGCCGTCTCCATGCTGATACTCCTTCACAAAAAGGAGGAGAAAAAGTGATCATCCTAAGGTCCCTGATATGGTGGTTGGTAGCTATCTCTATAGTGATAGGCCTGGGTATCCCTCTGGCCATCCTCTCTTTACCAGATCCCCAGAAAAGACCCATAAGCTGGGGAGCCTACATCTGGTCCCTGGTCCTCATGAAAGTGGCAGGATGCACCCTGGAAATAACGGGCAAGGAACATATAGAAGATCTTCGGCAGTTCGTCCTGGTCTCCAACCACCAGAGCTACTTCGACATTTTCACCCTCATCTGCATCGTAAAGGGAGCCCCCCACTTCCTGGCCAAAAAGGAGCTCTTTCGTATCCCTGTATTCGGCCAACTCCTGAGCCTAGCCCGGGTTCTGAAAATCGACCGCCAGAATCCCGAAATGGCCGTCAAGACCATAAAGGAGAGCCTAAACAAAGGCATCATCAATAGGCCCATCGCCATCTTCCCCGAAGGTACCCGCTCGCCCAACGGAAAATTCCGGCCTTTCAGAAAAAAAGGGCTAAACATCCTCATGGACACGGGCATTCCCTTCGTTCCCATGGCGATCAAAGGTACCCGAGACGCCATGCCCAAAGGCAGATACACTGTGAAGCCTGCCAGGATAAAAGTGAAGATAGGAGAACCTTTTGTTCCAGGAATGGGGCTGACGGATGAAGAAAAAGACAAGGTCAGAGAGAAATTATGGCAATGGATCCACTCCCACCTGGAAACCCAGTGAAATCCTCCTCTTCATCTATGGCACCCTCCTGCCAGGGGAAAGGGGCCACCACCTACTGCTGAAACTCCAAGCCCAGCCCAAGGGGCCAGCCTCCTTAGATCAGCACTGTCTCTACCTCTTCCTTCCAGGAGACTACCCCATGGCCTTCCCGGGAGCAGGAAAAGTGAAGGGAGAGATCTGGGCTATCCCACCAGAAGCTCTCCTTGTCCTAGACATTTACGAAGGGGTACATGAAGGGATCTACGAGAGACTGAGACTCCAGGTGGAAACTCCCCAGGGCCAGACAGAAGCCTGGGTTTACAGGGCCACCCCCCAAGCCATGGAAGACCTCAAGGATAAACTGAGAAGGGTATCCGGGAACGACTGGAGGACCTGGAGAAGGGAAACCACCTTTTGAACCTAGCCTTACGGATGGCATTGCGAATGGAGGGAAGGGCCTTCAGAGCGGCCTCCTCCCCCGCGTCTATAACTTCCTGGGCCTTGTCGAAATCGGCCCAGGAGTAGTGTCCCACGCTGGGTGCCACTACTACATCGCACTCCTGAAGGCGAAAAACCCCCAGGTAATGTCTGGTAATTTCGTCGGCCCGAGACAAAATATCTATTGAGCTATCCCAACAGCACGCCTCGCCCAGATCACTACCTACCCATACCCCTATAACCACATGGGCCCCAAGACGTCGGGCCACAGAACCCGGGACCAGATCCAACCACCCACCATCTACCAGCTCGTATCCATCAACTCCCACGGGGGGCAAAATCCCCGGCAAGGCACAGCTGGCGGCCACGGCGTCCCTCAGGGAGCCCCCCTGGAGGACCACCTCCACCCCAGATCTGAGGTCCACAGCGGTGGCGGCAAAGGGGATTCTGGTGAACTCCAGGGGAACATCGGGGATGAGGAACTCCATTATACCCCTGAAGGTCTCCTCCTTTATCAGAGAGCGCTGGGTAGCCGCCAAAGTGTAGTAAACCTTCTTTGAGATGTACTGGGCAAGGTGGAAGAAAAACCCCCTCTCCTGTTCATCACCCTCTTTCAGAAAATCCAGGTGGGCCTCTTTGAAGACGTCGCTCTCAAGGAACCTAAAGAGATCCTCTTCCAAAACCCGAGCATTGGGGTTCAAGG
>QMPS01000221.1 GCA_003648675.1 Aquificota bacterium | reverse complement strand
CTTTGCTCCCGAACCTACCACAAATGTGACGGGAAGGGAGGAATTTCTCCTGATATTTCTCCAAAACCTTCAAACATTCTTCCTCATTTCCCAGAACAACGACCACCTTCCAACAATCGAAGGCAGGACCTAATTCTATCTCGTTCTTCCCTTCGATTAGTTGACGATAAAGGCTTTCGATACAGGGCGTACATCTGTAGCGGATCCTACGCTTGAGCTTGGTAAGATGAGGATCACTTTCAAAACTGGTCCAGTAACCATGTTTTCTTGACTTCTGGCTAAGATGGATCTCCCTTCCCATGATCCATTTCCTTAAAAGGTACCTCTTGTCTTTTTTCAAAGCTGGTTTCGTTATCAACAAACCAGACCTTCTGGGGAGTCACCTTATAAAACCTATTCTCTGAGGATGCCGAGAAATCTGGTACGACCTTCAGTCTCTTAGTCAATCTGTTCAGAAAAGGGATAATGTGAGGAAAGGCGAACATCGATTTGAGATAAGGTGCAGTAAAAGGATACTTCTTTGCATATGCCTTTACTGCTGTACTTATCTCGTCCTCCCTCGTAAGCATCTCCGCTATCCCTAACATCTGAATACCCTTCACCTTCTTCCAATCGTTTAGGTCTTGGAGGCGGTAATCTTCATCTATCGTGATAGCGACTCGAGGATTTCGGCTGATATTTTGACAATGAAGACAAATCTTAGGATTTGAGATAAAGTAAAGGGTAAAACCGTCGTTGGCATAAAATACTGTCGCTGCCCAAGGGGTATTCCCATCAGTAGTTGCTACTGTCATCGTGTTGTGATTGTTCAGGTATTCCAGGACGACCTCTTTTAAATTACTCCGGACGGACATGATTGGCTCAAATCATCCTCGGTTTTATTTTACCTCTAAGTCCTTCAAGGTCCTTTGCCCCCACATACCACATGGATGCCTTTAGTTCCTCGGACAACTTGCGGACCTCTTCCACTACCCTATCTGCGGATTGATAGGCCCACTTAAGGAAGGGAAGCCCCATGCCCACGCACTTTGCTCCCATTGCCAGGGCTTTCGCCATTTCCACTCCTGTCCTTATACCCCCTGAGGCAAACACGGGTACCTCTGGCATTATTTCAACAGCCTTCCTTAAGGCCTCTGCCGTAGGTACACCGAATTCTTCATAAGGTTCGATCTGAATTCCATCGTTGAGGGACCATTCTACCTTAGCCCAATTTGTCCCCCCTTTGCCGGCTACATCCACTGCGGCGATTCGGATCTCCTTCAATTTCATGAGCACTTTATCTGAGAATCCGAAGCCGATTTCTTTTACAATTATAGGATATGGAAAATCCTCACACAACTGAGCCAATTTTGCTAAAAGCCCTTGAAAATTTTTGGCCCCTTCTTTTTGCAAAATCTCTTGAAGGGGATTTAAGTAAAGGATTAAGCCATCCGCCCCGATGGATTCAACGGCCTTCAGACACCCGTCCCTATCCAATCCATAGTTCAGGTGGACCAATCCCAAATTTGCGAAGAGGAGGATATCCGGGGCCACATCCCTCACATAAAAGCTCGAAAGCGTCTCAGGGTGCTTCAGCATAATGGTTTGAGAACCGACAGCCATTGCGATATTGAGCCTTTGGGCCGCCTCTGCCAGGTTCTTGTTGATCCTGAGAGACTCCTTTCCTCCCCCTGTCAATGGGGATATGAGTAAGGGCATGGAAAGAGTTCTGCCGAAAAGCTCACAGGAAGTATCGATCTTTTCGAAGGAGAAATCGGGAAGATTCCCTGTGAGTTGGTAGGCCTCAAAACCATTGGTTGTCTCGAACTCCACATCCTGTTGCAAACAAGCCTTGATATGAAGGTCCTTTATCCTGCCTATGTATTCATCTCCCGTGGCTCTAATCATATCTTCCTACCCCTCCCACCACAAATGAGTCAAGACATCCTTAGGGAGTTGTACTGACACATCGAAGGGAAAGATCACCTCTAACAGGCCTACAGGGGGCACAACTCGGAAATTCCATCACCGGACCTCAAGGATGGAGATGAGCCCTGAGAGGTCTTCGATGATCGCATCGGCCTCCTCTCGAAGAAAGTCCTCCCGCGTGCCCACGCCGGTGAGGACCCCTACCGTCGCCGCCTTGGCGGCCTTGCCCATTTGAATATCTGCAAGAGCATCGCCTACATATACCGAGTCCCAAACGTGGACCCCGAGCCTTTTACAACATTCTATTAGAGGATCAGG
The DNA here is from genome assembly GCA_003648675.1 of Aquificota bacterium. Lineage (GTDB taxonomy): Bacteria > Thermosulfidibacterota > Thermosulfidibacteria > Thermosulfidibacterales > B14-G1 > B14-G1. The sequence continues at coordinate 949 of QMPS01000221.1, read as the reverse complement.
AGCAGGTTTTTGACGCACAACATCAAAACGCGTTACTATCTCTTTCAAGAATCCGAGTACTCCACCTTTCTTCAGAAGCTTGCGGATCTCCCCTTCTTCCTCCCATCCCGAGGTGACCAGAGCAAGTTTTAATCCCTTTTCATAAAGCGCCTCAAGGACCGGTATTACCTCTGGGAAGAGACGGGCCCTTTCTCGATACAACGGCAAAAAGAGCTCCTCGGCTATCTCCTTGCACTTGGTAACAAGGGCTTCCCTATCAGGGAGGTTTTGGGGCATCAAAACCTCCCACGGATTTTTGCCAAGCCTCATTACCTCCTTTACCGTCTCTTTACTCACTTCAGTGAGCCCTACCCGGCGGAAGGTTTCGTTTATGCCTACATAATAGACTTCAAAAGAGTCTATGATGGTGCCATCGAGGTCGAAGATAACGGCCCTTGGCTCAAAACTTCTCTCCAGCTCTACCTTCACTATATCCCCATCTCTAATCTTCAACGCATCCCTTATACAAGTGGGTGCCATAAGCTCCAAACTATCTTTATAAATCCAGACGTCTTCAGCAGGGAAGACGGCCGCTGCTGGTAGCCCTTCAATCTTCGCCTTCATTACCCGGGCTTCACAAAACTGAGGATCGGGAGGAATTAGCCTCTCTCCTTCTGCACTGATCTGTTTTAAAAAGAAGAGCTCTTCAGTTGGAACCCTGATATTTACTGTCCCTGGATAAGGGTCAAAACCGATTTTTTCCTGCATCTGCCTTCTCACCCAATCGAGATGAGTAAAAAATGCTCCCTCTCCTTTTCCAGAATAAAGCTCCCCTTCTATCCAAAGCCTCTTCTTCATCTAACCAAAATCAACTTATGATATACCTCCTTGCGATCTCCTCAACCCTCACCCTTACATCCTTAGGCACATCCACCTTCTCAAACCTCTCCCTCTCCTTCAAGGGCTTGGT
>QMPS01000220.1 GCA_003648675.1 Aquificota bacterium | reverse complement strand
GGACTTGGACGAGGGGGCTTTGGATCTTTTGGGCAGGGCTTCAGGGGGATCTCTGAGAGACGGTGAGATGCTCTTGGAGCAGGTGGTGGCTTTGGCCCAGGGGAAGGTGACCAGGGATCAGGTAGCATTGCTGTTGGGGTTGGTGGAGTCTGGAGTAGTGGAAGAGGCTTACGAAGCTCTTTTGAGTGGGAACGAGACCCGGGTCATGGAGCTCTTTAAGGAAGAGGTGGTAGGGAAGGGTTTCGACACTTACGGCTTTTTGGAAGAGTTGGTGAGAGTAGCCAGAGGGAAGCTGGTGGAAGCAGTGAGGGAAAAGAGGCAAGAGTTTTTTCAGCACCAGACCATTCTGGACCTGCTTTTGAAGCTTCTCGAGCGGGTAAGGCGCCACCCCCTCCCCGAGACTCTGGCGGAGATGGAGCTGGTGAGAATGGCCTCTTTGCCCCGTCTTGTGCCTCTGGGTGAGCTGTTGGGAAGGCTAGAGGCTGTGGAGAGGGGGGATGTGGAGTTGAGGAGGCCGAGGCCTCCACGGGTTTCTCAAGAGGGTGTCGTACTGGAGAAGAGGAGGGCACCTTCCACCCGCAAGGGTGAAGACGAGAAGCTGGCTGATCGACTCCGGGTTGCGGCCTCCAGAGAACAGCCCTCTCTCACCCCCATTCTGGAGAAGTGCAAAATCTTTTTGGAGAACGATTTTCTGGTCTTGGAGTCCAAGTATAAGTTTGGCAGTTTTGAGAAGGAGAAGCTGGAGGACGAGGCCACCCTGGAGTTTTTCCGGCGCTTTTTGGGAAAGATGGGGGTGGAGGCTAAAGTTAAGCTTCGGGACAATGGAGAGACGGTGTTAGAGGCTGATGAGGAATCCTCTGAAGAGTCGGTTCTTGAGGATCACCGGGTTCAAAGGGTCCTGGGGCTCTTTAGGGGTAGGGTGCTAAGGGTCAAATCTGCGAAGGAGGGAGAAGGTGAATTTGACTTCCATAATGAAACAGGTTCAGAGACTCCAGGCTCGCATAGCTGAGATGAAGGAAGGGTTGGCCGAGAAGGAAGTGGAGGGAACCGCTGGCGGGGGCATGGTGAGGGTGGTGGTCAATGGCCGTCAAGAGGTTCTGTCGGTAGTGATAGAGCCTGAAGCCATGGAGGACAGGGAGATGCTGGAAGACCTCATCACCGCTGCGGTCAATGACGCCATGAGGAAGTCCAAGGCCCTCATGGAGGAGGAGCTTTCCAGGATCACCTCCGAGCTGGGGGTGAACATACCAGGGCTCTTCTGAGGTGGCCTTCAAGGTTCCATACAGTCATCTTCGGAGGTTGGCCCACCAGCTGAAGACCCTCCCGGGTGTGGGGGAGAGGGGGGCCTGGAGGATGGCTGTGTATCTGGCGGGTTCTCCTCCCCGTAAGGCTCGAGAGTTGGCCAAAGCTCTTATCGCTGTCACAGAGAAGATGAGCTTGTGCCCTCGGTGCCATAATTTGGCTCAGGGGGACCTTTGCTGGATCTGCCAGGATCCTGAGAGGGATAAAAGCCGTATTTGCGTGGTGGAGGATGTACTGGATCTCTTTTTCATAGAGGATACGGGAGCCTACCAGGGTCTTTATCACGTTATAGGAGGGCTTATCTCTCCCTGGGAGGGAGTTACTCCTGAAACCCTTAAAATAGACGATCTTATGGGTCGTCTGAAAAATGGGGTCCAGGAGGTGATTCTGGCCCTTCCTTCTACTCTGGAAGGAGAGGCTACTAGCCAGTACCTGGCCAGGCTTCTCAAGGGAAAGGTGAAGGTGACCCGTCTGGGAAGGGGATTGCCTGTTGGGATGGAGCCCGAGTTCACCGACTCTATTACTCTGGGAGAGGCCATGAAGGGCAGGGAGGAGATGTGAATGGAGGTGTATGTGGACGGTGTGGGCATGGTGCCCTTCGGCAAACATCCCCAAACCTCCCTGGTTTCTCTCATGGCCCAGGCAGCCCGTAAAGCCCTGGAGACCAGCAAGAGGCCAGAGGTGGAGGCCCTCTTTGTGGGGGCCATGAACCCAGAAGAGTTCACAGGGGAGGGGAACCTAGCCTCGGCTTTGGCCGATGAGTTGGAACTGGCGGGGTTGCCTTCCATGAGGGTAGAGACGGCCTCCAGTACGGGAGCCGCTGTCCTCGAAGCGGCCTTTTATGCCGTGGCCAGTGGAGCCTACTCCTCGGTATTGGCAGTGGCAGGGGAGAAGATGACCCACCTTCCCACTCCCAGGGTGACCCGGATTCTGGCTGAGGTGATAGAGCCTTACGAAAGGAACGCTGGGGCGTCCATGGTAGCCCTGGCGGCTATGGTGACTCAGGCTTACGCCCACAAGTGGGGACTTTCCCAGAAGAGATTAGAGAGGGTCCTGTGCAGGGTGGCCATGAAGAATCACAAAAATGGTGCTCTCAATCCCTATGCTCAGTTCAGGAAGGAGATCACCGAGGAGCAGTACTTTAACAGCCGTATGATCTCTTATCCCCTGCGCCTCTACGATTGTGCCCCTATAACCGATGGGGCGGCGGCCCTGGTTCTTACCAGAGAGAAGGGAGATGTGAAAATCACAGGGGTGGGGCATGGTACAGATACCCTGGCCGTGCGCCACAGGATCCATCTCCACTCCTTCGCCGCCTGCAGGATGGCGGCGGAGAAGGCCTATGCCATGGCCAAGAGGGGACCCAGGGATATAGATTTGGCCGAGGTCCACGACGCCTTCACCTGTTTCGAGATCATAGGAGCCGAGGATCTGGGGCTCCTGGAGGAAGGAAAGGGTTGGAGGGCCCTGGAAAGGGGGAAGACGGAGATCCACGGGGAGATGCCTATAAACCCGAGTGGGGGGTTGAAGGCTAGGGGGCATCCCGTTGGGGCCTCGGGTTTGGCTCAAGCTGTGGAGATTGTGTGGCAGCTCAGGGGAGAGGTGGACCCGGCTCGCCAGGTGAAGGGGGCCCGGGTTGGTCTTCTCCACTCCGTTGGAGGTTTGGCCAATAATAATCTGGTGGTGATCCTAGAACGGGACGACGCTCCGGCTCATGCCTTGCAGTGGGAACCTTCTTACTCGAGGCCTGTGGAGATAGAGCGTCATCACAGGCCTGATCCCAGCCGGGTGAGTAAAGAGGGTGTGTTGGACTCTTACACCATCCTCCACGTCTCCCCTGAGGGCTTTCCCTCTCCGCTGGTTCTGGGGATGATC
>QMPS01000219.1 GCA_003648675.1 Aquificota bacterium | reverse complement strand
TTATGAGGTGGAGAGGGAGTACTACGTCAACGATGCCGGGCGCCAGATCCGTATTCTGGGTGAATCCATATGGGCCAGGTGCATGGAGTTGAGAGGGCGGGAGGTAGAGTTTCCCCGAGAGGGTTACAGGGGTGAGTACGTGGTGGACCTTGCCCGGAAGGCGTTGGAAGAGATGCCCCAGGTGTTGGAGCTTTCTAAAGAGGAGGCTGTGGAGAGACTGGCTTACTGGGGGGCCAGTGAGATTTTAGAAGAGATAAAGGGGGATTTGGGGGCTTTTGGTGTCACTTTCGACTCTTGGTTCAGCGAGAGGACTCTCTATGAGAGGGAGTTGGTGAGCAAAGCCCTGGATAGGTTGAAAGAGAGGGGATTCATATACGAAGAGGAGGGGGCTTTGTGGTTTGCCTCAAGACGGTTGGGGGACGACAAAGACCGGGTGGTAGTGAGGGCCAACGGAGAGCCCACCTATCTAGCTTCGGACATTGCTTACCACGCCCTCAAAGCTGAGAGGGGTTTTGATTTGTTGGTGGACGTGTGGGGGGCTGACCACCACGGTTATGTGCCTAGGATCCGTGCAGCTCTGGAGGCTTTAGGCTATGATCCTCAGATGCTCCAGGTTCTTCTCATCCAGATGGTGAGCCTTATAAAGGGGGGAGAAAAGGTTTCCATGTCCACTCGCCAGGGGGAGTTTGTACCCCTGGCCGAGTTGGTGGATGAGGTGGGTAAGGATGCTGTGCGTTTCATCTTCCTCACCAGGAAGTGCGATGCCCATCTCGACTTTGATGTGGATCTGGCCAAAAGCCGGACGGAGGAGAACCCTGTGTTCTACGTCCAGTATGCCCATGCCCGCATCTCTTCTATCTTCAGAACTGCCCAGGAGAGGAACATCTCCCTTCCCGCCTCTTTTCCTGACGTAGACTTGGCGCCCCTTGAGCTTGGGGAAGAGATGGGTCTCATCAAGAAAGTCCTTCAGTTTCCCGACCTTATAGAGGGTATGGCCAGGAGCTTGGAGCCCCATCGCCTCACCTACTATCTTCAGGAGCTGGCGGCAGCCTTCCATAGCTATTACAATCATCATAGAGTCTTGGTGGAGGATGGGGCTCTGAGGGAGGCTCGGATGGCCCTGGTTAAAGGGATTCAGGTGGTGGTAAGGGAAGGATTGAGGCTTTTGGGAGTGGATGCTCCCCATTCCATGTGAGGTGGGGGATGAAGGGAGAGTACACTTTCAAAGCCAGGGAGCTGGGGGCCCTGGCCCTCGTGGTATTGGCCCTCCTTATTGTGGTCTTCTTTTTGGGTGTCACTGTGGGTGAGCGTCATGAGCGGGCTAGACTGGCCCAGGTGGAGGAGGGTTCTAGGAGGATCTTGCCAATCAGAACTGAGACCGGGGGACTTCCGCCTGCGAGGAAAGCCGAGGTAGATAGAGCTGGGGCAAAGGTTAAAGCTAAGGCCGAGGGAGAGGCCAAAAGTAAGGCTCAGGTGAAGACTTCTGTGCCTCCCAAAGTGGTGTTGAAGAAGGGCTATTACATCCAGGTGGGGGCTTTCAAAGACGAATCTAGGGCCGAAGGATGGTGGGGTCAGCTGAAAAAGAAGGGTTATAGGGCATTGGTTCTTTACTCCTCTGCCAGAGGGGTCTACAGGGTGGTGGTGGGTCCATACAGCTCTAAAGAGCTCGCGGTGAGGGTGGCCAGGAAGGTGGACAGGGTTTTTAAGGTGAGATCCAGTGTGGTTCCGGATAGTAAGTTGCGCTAGTTTTCTGCTCTTTTTGGTGGCCTGTGCTGCGAGGCCCCCTGTACCTCCTACCGTGGAGGTGCCTAGAAGGAGTATAGCAGAGGAAAGGTTCCACCGGGCCCTTTCTTTAGAGCTTCAGCAAAAGGAACAGGAGGCTCTTCTCCTTTACAAACAGGTGATGGAGGAGATTCCTTCTTCTAGATTGGCAGCTAAGGCGGCTTTTAGGGCAGCTAAAATATACTGGAGGCGGGGGTACGCTGGAAGGGCTTTAGAGCTTCTTAACAGGGCGGTGAAAACCGTGGGTCCCCAGGATCCTCTTTATCATGAGTCCTACCTTCTGATGGCTGAGATCCTTTATCGAGAGGGTCACAGGGAGAGGGCCCAAAGCTACTTGGAGGAGGTGAATCCTGCCCTGGTCTCTCCTGAGGAATACGAAGCTCTAAAGGAGGCGTTGGCTCCTCCTCCCCCACCTAGGGTGGCTCCGAAAGAGTATAAGGTGGTCCTTTTTGTGGGAGAGACCAAGATGCTGGAGAAAGAGTGGGTTCAGGTGAGGAGGGGAGTAGATCTGGCTTTCGAGGGCTCTGGGGTGGAGGTGGTGGAGGTGGCCTCGCCTTCGGAACTTGAGTCCCTCGAGGGCCCTTTTTTGGGGGTAGTGGGCCCCCTGCTAGTGAAGAATCTGCCTCCTGTGCTGGACTGGGCGAGCAGGGAGGGCGTTCCTGTGGTCACACCTTTTCCCGTTGCTCCTGGATTGACTTCCAAAAGCCCCCTTCTCTTCAGAACCTCTTTACCCCTCGATCAGGAAACCTCTTTTATGGCGGGTTTTCTGCGCTCTCAGCTCGGAGTGAAGGAGCTAGCCATCTTTTATCCCAGTACCCCTTATGGCAAGGTTATGTCTAGGCTTATGTCTGAGGAGATTCAGGCGGTGGGAGGAGAGGTGACGCTGCTCCGGTCTTACCCTCCCAATGTTCGTGATTTTTCTCCTTATGCCCTAGAGCTGAAGGAGTGGGAGGAAGAGGGTGTTCTTCCTCAGGCCCTTTACGTGCCTGACTCATGGAGGAGGGTGGTCCTTTTAGTGCCTCAGTTGGTCTTTCACGAGGTGAAAGGGATCTCTCTTGCGGGAACGGCTCTATGGGACGATTCCCGATTGGTGAGGGAGGGGGGAGGGTATGTGGAGTACTCCGTCTTTCCTGATACCTTCACTTCCCACTCCCCTTATCTACCTGTTTTGGAGTTCTATTACAGGTTTAAACTGGCCTACAGCGTGGATCCTACTCCCTTGGCGGCTCAGGCCTACGACGCTGCCCGTGCACTTTTGGCTAGGTTGGAGGGGAAAGACGGCCTAATTCCCCTGGAAGAGGTGAGTTTTCTGGGGGTGACAGGTATTGCGTGTTTCACTCCCCAGGGAGAGCCCGTGCGAGTGCCCTTTCTCCTGGTGGTGGAAGGCAGTACCATAC
>QMPS01000218.1 GCA_003648675.1 Aquificota bacterium | reverse complement strand
GTATAGTGTGCAAATTGCCTATATTATATTGCTGCAACTAAAATCGGGGGGCAGATGGAAGGTTTTGAGGAATTTCTAAGGAAGAGCCAGGTGAGGGAGAAATATATCCCTTACTATGTGAGATGGGTCACAAAATGCTATGGCTTTTTGGAAAAGAAGTTCAACGACAGGGTCGATACCTTCCAAAAGGATAGATTTTTAGAGCACATAGCTCGTAAACATGAGGAATGGCAGGTCAAACAGGCCGACTATGCCATAAAGCTTTACCAGTACTTTCTCTCCAGCAAGGAGAAAGCAGATGATGTGCAAGCTTCTTTTCCAGAGGCATGGGATTGGCTGATAGAGGAGGCCTCAAGGCTACTTCGCTTCAAGCACAGGTCTTATCGGACGGAGAAAACTTATTTGGGATGGGTTAGGAGGTTTGGGGAGTTCCTGAATTATAAAGTATCCCAATGGTGGCAAGAAGTGGGAATTGACAGCGAGGGGGCCTGGAGTTATGGATTTTTCCCGTGGAGAGGCGAATCTTCATAGCCGGGATTATTCAGGGATCGTGTAAGGGAAAGGATGTCTGGAGCCAGGATTATCGCTCCCGGCTCAAGGAGATTCTGGCCAGGGCCTTTCCTGACTGGGAGATCTACTGCCCCGTGGAGAATCACCCTGAGAGCGTGGAGTACACCGATGAAGAGGCCCGGGATACCTTCATGTACCACATAGACCTAGTTAAGAAGTCTTCTCTCATAGTGTCCTATCTGCCCTCGGCCTCCATGGGCACAGCAGTAGAGATGTGGGAGGCTTATAGGGAGGGTATACCCGTGTGGACGGTTACTCCCATGTTGGAGAACTGGGTGGTGAGAATCACCTCCACCAGAATATTCTCCTCCCTGGAGGCCCTGGAGGAGTTTTTGGGGTCTGGCCCTTCCCCTGAGGCTCTGGTCTTTCAAGAGGCCGGTAAGGATTAGACTTCTCTCTTCTCTTGGAGCCTGGTGGGACTAAGGCTCGAGGACCTTCCAACCCCCGTAGATGTCTTCTCTAGTCAGGGGCAGGGCGTTCCTTCCATTGTCGCGGTTTTTGACCAACAGAGCTTGGAAAACGCTATGGCGGTTTGTGGCAAATCCGTAGGAGGAACCCGCCATGTAAAGACGCCACACCCGGTAGGTCACTTCGTCTACCAGTTTTAGAGCCTCTTCCCGGTGTTCTTCTAGGTTTTTTACCCAGTGGCGAAGGGTTAGGGCGTAGTGTTCTCTGAGGGATTCCACGTCTCTGACTTCGAAGCCTACCTTTTCAGCCACGGTGAGGGTTTTGCTGACGGGAAGGAGTTGGCCGTCGGGGAAAACGTACTGCTCGGTGAAGGACCACCTCCGTATCCTGAAGGGTCCCCAGTCGGCAGCTATGCCGTGGTTAAGGAAGAGCCCACCGGGTTTCAAGAGCTCCCAGGCTTGGCGGAAGTAGGTCTTGAGCATGGGGCCACCCACATGTTCGAACATGCCGATGCTTACCAGTTTGTCGAAACCCCCTTTCTCCTGGATCTCCCTGTAATCTTGGAGGCGGACCTCGGCCAGTTTCTGGAGCCCTTCCTTCTTTATCCATTCCTGTGCGTATCGGGCTTGCTTTTCGCTGAGGGTGATGCCCACCACTTGCACTTGGTACTTCTTGGCGGCGTAGATAACGAAGCCTCCCCAGCCACATCCGATGTCTAGGACCCGTTCTCCCGGTTTTAACCGGAGTTTCCGGCAGATGAGCTCTAATTTATTCTTTTGGGCGGTGGCCAAGTTTTCCCCAGGGTCCCGGAAATAGGCACAGGAGTAGTTCATCATGGGGTCTAGGTAGAGGGCGTAGAATTCGGGTGGCAGGTCGTAGTGGTAGGAGATGGCTTGACGATCCCGTTCTATGGTGTGGAGTTTGCCCATGAGACAGGCCTTGCCTCGGCCTTGGAGCCTTTCAAAGTCGCATACCACTTTCTTGAGGGTGAGGACCCGCTTCCAGAAAAAAGGATTGAGCGCAAGCCGATGGTAGGTCTGCCTTAGGTAGTCTTCCACGGGAAAGACAGCGTAGATATCCCCTTCGATGTCTATGTCCCCGTAAATGTAAGCCTCCCCTAGTCTTAGGTCTGTGGGAAAGGCCAGGATGTAGGCCATTATTCCAGGGTTGTTGATGACCACTGTGGCCCTCTCCTCTTCTAGTCCTGGGGGGGCCCATTCTTCCCCGTTCCAGAGCTTGAACTTGAAGTGGGCCGGTTTATAGTCGGAGAAGACCTGTTCGAGGAGGACTAGGTTTTCTTTGACCATTCTATCTTCCATGATCCACCCCCGTGAAAATGAATTGTGCCGAAAGGAACAATTGTCAATGGCTCATGGTCAGGATAAAGGGAAATTATGAGTGTGGTAAGTTTCAAAGGTGTGAGGGTTTTGGATGCCGGAGGAGCTAGGTTTTTCCCCTTCCTCTCCTGGGACGGTCTTTTGAAGAAGGAGGATTCAAGGGAAGGGGGGAGAAGAGGAGGTTTTCTCTTCCCCGGGGTGTGGGATTTTCACGTACATGGTGGTGGAGGCTTCTCTTTAGCCTCTTCTTCTCTCCGGGAGGTGAGGGGAGCTTTGAGAGCCCAGTACCTCCATGGCACTTCAGCCCTTCTGGCTGCTCTTCCCCTCATGGGGCCTGAGGCTTTGGAGGAGTGTTTGTCCTGTCTGGAGGAGGTAAAAGGCGAAAGTAGACCTGGTGAGGCCAAGCTTTTGGGGGTCTATTTGGAAGGGCCTTTCATAAATCCTGAGAAAGTGGGGGGCATGAACACCCGGGGACTTGCTGGTTGGAGTGTGGAAGGTTTTTTGGCTCTTTTAGATAGGTATCCCGGGTTGGTGAGGGTGGTAACGATAGCTCCCGAGAGGCCCGAGGCGGAAAGGATCATTCCCGCTCTGGTGGAGAGAGGGGTGGTAGTGGCTATAGGCCATACCCAGGCGGGAGAGGAAGAGGCTATGAGGGCCATTGCCCTGGGGGCCAGGTTGGCTACTCATCTCTTTAACGCCATGGGTTCCTTCCACCATCGGGCTCCTGGTGCGGCTCTTACGTGCCTTTTGGATACCAGGGTTGTTGTGGAGTTCATTCCTGAGAAGGGCCATCTCCATCCTTTGGTTCAGCAGTTCATTGTTAAGCTCAGAAAGGGAGAGGGACTATTGCCTGTGTCCGATGGAACGC
>QMPS01000217.1 GCA_003648675.1 Aquificota bacterium | reverse complement strand
TGGATATACCTGCCCGCCTACGTTGCCAACGCGGCCCCCGTTGTACTGGGCGGCGGGAGACCCCTAGACGGGGGAGCCACCTGGGTGGACGGCAAACCTCTACTGGGGAGCCACAAAACCATTAGGGGCTGCGCCGTAGGGATGCTGGCGGGGGCCTTGGTTGGAGTGGCCCAGGGGTGGCCCACGGTAGGTGTGGTCCAAGGCGTGGGGGCCATCCTCGGCGACCTCATGAGTAGCTTCGTTAAGCGCCGCCTAGACCTGGAGCCGGGAGCCAGCGCACCCCTCCTCGACCAATTAGACTTCATAGTGGTGGCAGCTCTCCTAAGCCAACCCCTCACAAAAGCCTCCCACCAAGACCTAGCCACCATAATCCTCCTGACTGTGCCCATCCACTACCTCGCAAACTTCTTCTCCTGGCTCTTCAAGGTGAAGGACAGGCCCTGGTGAAGCCTCAACATAGTTTTACTTGAACCTAGAGGCCCATAAGGTATATGAGGGGATCGGAGAAGGTTATGGGGAAGGCGGATACCATGTGGGGGTGGGCTGGTGTCGAGTAGCAGTAGGCGAAAGATGTTAGCCGCCCGTGAGGACATCGCCAACAGGGTTGTGGAGCTGGCTAAACGCAAGGACATGACGGTGTACCAGACGGTGAACGACATCCTCCTCCAAGCCTTGAGGGTGGAGGAGGCGGGGATGAACCTGAGACAGGTGGTGGATGAGCGGTGGATGCTGGAGAGGGCCCAGGAGACGGGGTTCACCTTCACCATAGAGCAGCTACTATACCGGGTGGTGGACAGGGCCTACGAGTTGGACCCAGGGGGATTGGAGGAGGTCTTCCGCTCTATGGGTCACTGGTACGGCAAATACTTCAAAGCCAAGAGCGAGACCCCCCTCAAGGCATTCGAGGAGGCCCTACAGCTCTTCACCCTGGGGGGTTGCGACTACACCTTGGAGGTGAGCCGGGACGAGCTCTCCTTCAGCTACCTAGGTGAGAAGCTCACCCAGGGATACGTGGAGCTATTCAGCCTATTCGTGGAGGAGCTCCTATCAGAGCTGGGGTATCGGCTTAAGGCCAAGGACATCAACAGGGGAATCATCAAGATGGAGTTGAGCCGCTGATGGTGGAGGAGCTGCTCTCAGACACCAAGCTAATACCCGTGCCCAAGGCCCTGGCCGACCAAATCAGACACCAAGCCGCCCGCCTAGGCCTAAGCGTCTCAGCCATAACAGCGGAGTCCCTTAGAAACTTCCTCAAAGCCCACCAATTGGGGGCCACCCTGGGGGAGGCCGTAGACCTAGTGCGCCTCTCCCAAGTCCACCGAGGCGCCGGCCACCTAGCCCTCCAGAGGGCAGGATTCAAAGACCTCGTAAAGACCCTCTACGCCGAAGACCCCTCCACATTGCGACGACTTTGGAGGCAGTCAGGCAGGTGGTACGCCGCCTACCTCTCCAGCAAGCTGGGGGAAGACCTCCTCGGCTTCCTAGAGAAGGACCTGCTGCTGACCTGGAACCTGGATGAGTCCCAGGTGGAGGTGGAGGACCTGGCTGTGAGGGTGCGGCTGGTGAGCTTCGATATGTCGGAGGTCCTCACCGAGTTGCTAGTGGTCTACACCAAGGGATTCTTCGAGGAACTGGGGTACGCCTGCGAGTCCGAAGACGTACTACCAGGACTGGTCTACATGGAGTTCCTAAGGAAACAGGGGGCCAGGTTGTAGCCCCACGACAGTCTAAAGCTGCATGATGGAGGCTATTAGCGTAAAGGCTTCTCAACCAACCCCATTGGTTCTCTAAAGGCACAGTAAACCCCTTTAGGGTTCGCGTTCACTACTTGCTGGTCGGAATGCTGTGGGTCCTCTGTGTTGATGGTTTGAGTTTCGACATCTGGGAGGAGTTTGGATACCAGCTCCCTCACCAGTCTGAGATGGGGATACCCCAGGAGTGCTACCGCAACGGAGTGCCCTTCACCCCAGACGTGTGGGGGAGTATGTTTCTAGGGAGCGTCTACAAACACCCCAAGTCTAAGGAAACCGAGCTGAATCCACTGAGACTGAGGGCTCGAAGGTTCCTGAGGAACCACGGCATAGCCTGGAGTAGGCGGGGGGCCAAGGTGGTGCCTAAGGGGATGGGGGACGCGGTTCCCAGCTACCTGGTCTTCCAGCAGATGCCCCATAAAACCGTCCTCGAAGACTACAACAGCTTCAGCTGGGGCATCCCCGCCGTCTGCGATGGCTTCACCTTCAAGTCCTACCAGGGTAATGTCCAGGATCACGAGGCCTTCAAATCCATGGTTTTTTCCACCTACTGCAGGTCCTTCGACCTGGTGGCTATTTACACACACCTAATAGACGAGGTGGCTCACAGGGTTATCCGTCGCGGCGACAGGAACTGGCGGAGGCTTAAATACCTCTACAGCGAAGTCCACGCCCTATACCAGGCCATCACCCGGAGGGGGGAGGAGGTCTTACTGGTTTCCGACCATGGCTGTTTGGGGGGTCATACCCATAAAGCCTTCATAGGTTCAGACCAAGAGTTTCAAGTCGACAACATTCTGGATGTGCGGGGTGAGATAGAGAGGCGCATGGAGAGAATCCTAGGGGTTAAAGGGTGAGGGCCTCGTAGTCGAAGCCAGTCCTCTCCAAGGCCTCGGAGATATTCCTTTTTTGTTCGGGGGTTAGCCCCCTACGCCATCTATCCCTCGCCCGTTCTATTCCTCCGCGAGTAGATCTGCTGGGCTTAGACCAGTCTCCTCCAAAGACCACGCTTGGATCCACCTCCAGTCGCCTAGCTACCTCCTCCAAGGCGGCCTCCGGCTCCTCTACCACGTCTTCATACCTCAGCTTCAACAGCCTGGGGTGGCTGTAAGCCAACGGGACCCGTTGTTCCCCTACCCAGAGTAGGGTGAGGAGAGACTCCAGGGGTAACTTGGGTTCCCTGTGGAGGTGTGCAAGGTGGGGCATGATCCCTGTCCTCAATTGGGAGCTCACCACGGCGAAGGGATTCCTAATGAGATATATGCAGAGCCTCACACCCGCCTCCGCGAATAGGGGGACAAGCAAGTTGGCTCGCACACACTTCACTACCAGCCTGCTCCCCCTAAGCCTTCTCCAAAGGTTCCTCAAGTTGAAGTCGTATAGAGGCACCTCCACTTCCAATGTTCCTTTCACCACCTTTGATACGTATTCCTCTATCGT
>QMPS01000216.1 GCA_003648675.1 Aquificota bacterium | reverse complement strand
CTATCTCAGCAGGATGCGCCACTTTTTTCAAAGTGCCCATACACCAGAAATGGTTATAGCTCGTGACAAAGACTCTTCGTCTGGATATTCTCTGGGCTCAGGACCTTAAAAAGGAGGAGGTATAAGGGAGGTGGACATTTCTCTGGTCATCCCCGTGTACAACGAAGAAGAAAATCTGAAGCTCCTCTACCAAAAGCTCAAAGAAACCCTGGAGCCTTTGGGAAAGGAACATGAGATCATCTTCGTTGACGATGGCTCCCAAGACAACAGCCCCAAAATCCTAGACCAACTGGCCCGGAAAGACCCCCATGTCAAAGTGATCCACTTCAGGCGAAACTTTGGGCAAACAGCAGCCCTGGCCGCAGGCTTTGACCTGGCCCAGGGCGAGATAGTTGTAACCCTAGACGCCGACCTGCAAAATGACCCCGCCGACATTCCCAAACTATTAGAAAAGATGGAAGAAGGCTACGATGTGGTGAGCGGATGGCGAAAAGACCGAAAAGATCCCTACCTCAGTCGAATTCTCCCATCAGCGATGGCCAACTGGCTCATCTCCAAAGTGACGGGTGTAAAACTCCATGACTACGGCTGCACCCTCAAAGCCTACCGGCAAGAGGTGGTGAAAGAACTCAACCTCTACGGCGAGCTCCACCGATTCCTACCCGCCTTGGCCAGCTGGATGGGGGTAAGAATTGCCGAAATACCCGTTACCCACCACCCCAGGCGTTTTGGTAAGTCCAAATACGGCATCTCCCGAACCTTTCGAGTGATCCTGGACCTTATCCTGGTCCAGTTCCTCCTGCGCTACTCCACCCGTCCCATACGCATCTTCGGAGGTGCAGGGCTCATCTCCTTTGTGGTGGGCCTCCTCTTAGGCTGCTATTTGAGCATCATAAAGATCCTATTCCGCCACCCCATAGGCAACCGTCCCCTCCTCATCCTTTCAGTGCTCCTTATCATCCTGGGCATTCAGCTCCTCTCCCTGGGTATCCTGGGAGAATTCCTCACCCGCATCTACTACGAAGGACAGAACAAAAAGCCTTATGTCATAAAGTATGTAACACCCCCACCCCAGGATGAAAGGTAAATCCCTAACCTTAGTAGCTCTAATTACTCTGGTCCTTCTGGGTATCATCCTGTCCCAGATGGACTATAGGGTGATAGTACTCTTCCTAAAAAGGGCCTCCCTCCCCCTAATCCTCCTCTCTTTCGTCACCTACACAGCCACCTACCTTCTCAGGGCCGTAAGGTGGCGCATCCTCCTGGGACTCCCCCTTTCCATCCCCTCCCTCTTTCACATCGTCTGCCTCCACACCTTAGCCAACAACCTGTTCCCATTTAGGACAGGGGAACTTACCTTCCCTTACTTTCTCGACAGGTTTCATCGGGTCCAGCTTTCCTCTTCACTTTCCAGCCTATTTTTGGCCAGAGTTTCTGACATGCTGGCTTTGGGCAGCCTTTTCCTAGTGGGATTGGCCGCCGTGGGCTTCCCGGGAGAGAAGACCCTGGCCCTGGCCATCCCCGCCTTCATGGCAGTCCTCTTCTTCTCTCCCTGGATCCTAGCTAAACTCTTTCCCCTTCTGACCCCCATCCTCAAGAGATCCAGCTCCAAAATGGAGACCTTTTCCCAAGAACTCCAAGAACAATGGAAGGGAAAAAGGGCGATAATGGCCAACCTCCTATCCCTAGCCATTTGGGCGACAAAGTTTTTGGCCTTCTTTCTCTTAGCCCAGGAGATGACCAAACCCCTGGGCTACCCCCTCAACTATTGGAAAGTGGTGGTGGGTACCTCCGCTTCTGAACTGACCACGGTACTACCCATCCATTCCATAGGGGGAGTGGGCACCTACGAAGCGGGATGGACAGGAGCCTTCATTCTCATGGGAATGGGGAAAGGTGAGGCTGTGGCCACGGCCTTCCTCTTCCACATGACCCTGCTACTCTTCTCCGTGATTTTGGGTCTCCCCTCTTACATCATGATCCCGTGGCGAGGGAAGAGAGAATGAAAGACTCCAGCTCTTCTACAGGAGGAGGCAGAGTCCTCTTACTTCTCCTCACCAAATAGAAACGACGCCGGAGATTCAGCCCTCGAATCTTGAATGTCTTGATGATCCCACAGTGGACCTCGTCCTTCACTGCCCGGGGAGAGATGATAGCGGCTCCTATACACGCCTTCACCCCCTCTTTCAGGGCCGTTGTAGACCCCAGCTCTGCAACCACGGGAAGAGCCGCCAAGTTCTTCCCCACCTGCCTCAAAGCCTCCTCGAAAGTTCTTCTTGTACCCGACCCTTCTTCACGCAGAATAAGTGGGATGCTTTCCAAATCCCGGAGATCCACCTTTTCCGTCTGAGCCAGAGGATGGGAAGAGCAAAGGGCCAAAACCAATTCTTCCTCACGGAGGGCTACAAAAGAGAGTCCCTTTTCATCCACTTTCCCCCCTACCACCCCCAAAAGACAAGTGCCCCGGCCCACCTCCTTCACCACTTTGCCCGTATCGGATATGCAAAGGCTCACCTTGACCTTGGGGTGACGACGCTGAAACTCAGCCAGAACAGGTGGTAGAAGATACTCTCCGGGAATGGTGCTGGCAGCTATCTCAAAGCTACCTGCCAGCTCTCCCAAAAAGTGATGGATATCCTGCACGGCCCGATCCCTCAAAGCCAAAATCCGCCTAGCGTAGCGGTAAAGGATCTCCCCAGCAGGGGTGGGCACCACTTCTTTGCCAAGGCGATCCAAAAGGCGAGTACCCAGACTCTCCTCCAGGCTCTGAACGTGCACACTCACCGTAGGCTGGGAGAGAAAAAGCCTCTCAGCAGCCCGGGAAAAACTCCCGGCCTCAACCACCTGAACAAAAGCCTCAAGCTGCTTAATATCCATACACAACCCCCTCAGAAACCGTTCAACGTTCAAGGTTCAAAGTTCTATGTTTTATCTTCATTATGAACCCCAAAAACCCAACGTTGAACGCAGAACCTTAAACATTGAACAAGCCCCTTCCTCAATCCTTAAACCCCGATCCTCCCCTGCCCTTCGCCTTCCTCACGCTTCCCACCCGTCGGGTGATGCCTTTGGAGTCCAGAAACTCCAGATAAGGCACGGCATATTTTCTGGACACACCCAGGAGATCCTTAAACTCCCCCACAGTAAGCTCCCCTTTCTGGACCAAGTGGCGCTGAACCCTGGCCACCATCTCCTGGGCCCAGTGCCTAT
>QMPS01000215.1 GCA_003648675.1 Aquificota bacterium | reverse complement strand
TTCTCCTTGTCATCTTTTCACCTCCCGGGAGAAGATTTCTATCCTGCAAACAGGATACTCCTCCCCTCTCATCGGAGGGGAAGGAGCACCCGTTGTGACAGAGGATACTAAGGTAATTTTATTTCTCTTCGGGAGTCACCGTCAACTTAATTTTCAGTTCTTTCAGCTGTCCCTCGTCTACGGGGGAAGGGGCTCCCGTCATGAGACACTGGGCTTTCTGGGTCTTGGGGAAGGCTATGACTTCTCGAATGGATTCGGCTTTGGTGAGAATGGACATCACCCTGTCGAATCCCAGGGCGATGCCGCCATGGGGTGGGGCCCCGTACTCCAGGGCCTCTAGAAGGAAGCCGAACTTGATCTTGGCCTCTTCTTCGCTGATGCGCAATAGGTCGAAGATCTTCTTCTGAACGTCCCTCCTGTGAATCCTTATGGACCCTCCGCCAATCTCCTGGCCGTTAAGGACCACGTCGTAAGCTTTTGCCCTCACCTTCAAGGGGTCCGTGTCTAGAAGGGGCAGGTCTTCGTCCATTGGGGAGGTGAAAGGATGGTGGACGGCCACGTAGCGCTTCTCATCCTCGTCCCAATCCAGAAGGGGGAAATCCACCACCCATAGGGGTGCGTAGGTGTCCTCGGGAATGAGCCCCAGCGCCTCGGCCACTTCCAGCCTTAACCGACCTAGGACATCGGCTACACTCTCTTCTTTGTCGGCGGCCAGGAAGACCACGTCTCCCTCTTGGACCTGAAAAGCCTCCTTCAAGCCCTCTATCTCTCCCGAAGAGAGGTACTTCAAGAGGTTGGATTGAAGTCCTTGGTCCGTCACTTTGATGGATATAAGGCCTTTGGCGCCAAATTCTCTGGCCCTCTTACCCCAGTTGTCCAGCTCTTTCCTGGAGAATCGGGCACCTCCAGGTGCCTTGAAGCCTCTAATCACCCCGCTCTTCTTCAGGGTTTCTTTGAAGGCGGTGAATTCTGTAGCTTCGAAGAGTTGGGAGACGTCCTGGATGAGCATCTCAAAGCGGGTGTCGGGCCGGTCGATGCCGTATTTGAGCATGGCCTCCTGGTAACTCATGACGGGGAACTTCTCGGGCAGATCCACGTCTATAAGTTTGAACACAGTGCGTACAATGCCCTCCACCACCTCCATAACGTCCTCTCGCTCCACAAAGGACATCTCTAGGTCTATCTGGGTGAACTCGGGCTGGCGGTCGGCCCGGAGGTCTTCGTCTCGGAAGCACTTTACGATCTGGTAGTAACGGTCAAAGCCAGCTACCATGAGGATCTGCTTGAAGAGTTGGGGAGACTGGGGTAGGGCGTAAAACTTACCGGGGTTCACCCTGCTGGGTACCAGGTAGTCCCTGGCTCCCTCTGGGGTGGACTTGGTGAGGAAGGGAGTTTCCACGTCTATGAAGCCCAGGCTGTCCATATACTGGCGGATGGCCATGGCCGCTTTGTGGCGGAGTCTCATGTTGTTCTGCATCCAGGGCCGTCTCAGGTCCAGATACCGATAGGTGAGGCGTACCTCTTCCGAGACCTCCCTGTCGTCCAGTCGGAAGGGAAGGGTCTTGGCGGGGTTGAGGACCTCCAGCTCTGTGGCTAGCACCTCTATTTCGCCCGTTTTCAGTTTGGGGTTCTCAGTGCCAGGGGGGCGGCGGTTCACTTTGCCTTTTATGCGTAGCACGTATTCGTTTTTGATCTCCCGGGCCTTCTCGTGGACCTGGGGACTCACCTCTGGACTGAAGACCACCTGGACCAGTCCCTCTCGGTCCCTTAGGTCTACAAAGGTGACGCCTCCGTGGTCCCTGCGGCGATTGACCCATCCTTCCAGCACTACCTCTTCGCCGATCATGCTGGCGCTCAATTCCCCACAGTAGCAGGTTCTCCTCAAGACTCGACCTCCTTTTTTATGTACCCCACCAGCCCTTCTAGATCCTCCAAGGGTCTCTCCTCTTGTTCCCCCTTTGCCATGTTTCTCACTATTAGGGTCCCCTTGGCCAGTTCCTCTTCCCCCAGAATAATGACCAGAGGGGCCTTTATCTTGTCGGCTCTGCGCAACTGGGCTTTGAGGCTCTTCGGCTGGTGGTTCATTTCCAGGCGGATACCCTTTTCTCTCAACT
Organism: Aquificota bacterium; assembly: GCA_003648675.1. Lineage (GTDB taxonomy): Bacteria > Thermosulfidibacterota > Thermosulfidibacteria > Thermosulfidibacterales > B14-G1 > B14-G1. The sequence continues at coordinate 1,104 of QMPS01000215.1, read as the reverse complement.
TTTGGGCAAGGTTAAATCCCTCCTTTGTGGCCTCTCCACCCAGGAGGGCCAGATAACAATGGAAGGGGGTGCCTTGTGGTAGATCTCTTCTCTTTTCCAGTAGCATGACGGTCCTTTCCACCCCCACGGCGAAGCCTATACTGGGAATGTCTTTACCCCCGATCTGTTTCAAGAGGTCGTCGTATCGGCCCCCAGCTGCCACGGCGTTTTGGGCTCCCAGATGGGTGGTGGTGAGCTCGAAGACGGTGCGGGTGTAGTAGTCCAATCCCCTCACCAGCCTGGGATTGATGGTGTATTCCACCCCTAGGGAGTCTAGATAGGCCAGGGTCTGCCCCTGATACTCCTGGCAATCTTGGCATAGATGCTGGGAGATGTCGGGTGCATCCTGCAGCACTTCTTGGCAGCTTTTTTCTTTGCAGTCCAGTACCCTCAGGGGATTTCTCTCCCTCCTTCTTTGGCAGTCGGGGCAGAGGGCCTCCTTCACCCCATCCAGGAACTCCAGTAGGGCTTCTCTGAAACGGGGGCGGCACTCACGGCATCCCAGGGAGTTGATCTCCAGGGTGGTGAGATCCCGGATGTTCAGCCTCCGGTATAGGGTGTCCAGGAGGCAGATGACCTCGGCGTCCAGGCTAGGGCTGAGGTAGCCAAAGGCCTCTACGTCCAGCTGATGGAACTGGCGGAGTCGGCCTGCCTGGGGTCGTTCGTGGCGGAACATGGGACCAAAGAAGAAGTACTTGCCCACGGGGTCACTGTGGTACAGGGCGTGTTCCAGGTAGGCTCGGGCCATGGATGCCGTGGCCTCGGGTCTCATGGTGACACTGTCGCCCCCTTTGTCTTGGAAGGTGTACATCTCCTTTTCTACGATGTCCGAAGTGTCACCTAGGCTGCGTTTAAAGAGCTCGGTCTTTTCTAAAACGGGTATCCTCAGCTCTGAATAGCCAAAGGCTTCAAAGAGATTGCGGGCCTCTTCTTCTACCCTTCTCCAGAGGGGTATCTCCTGGGGCAAGATGTCTCGGAACCCTTTGACGGCCTTGATCATCCCTTCCTCCCTTTATTCTGCCCCGTAATAAAACCGGTGGGTTATGGTGTCAAGCTCCCTCCCGG
>QMPS01000214.1 GCA_003648675.1 Aquificota bacterium | reverse complement strand
CAAAGACCTCAGGTAGTCCAGAAGGAGGGCTGTGGCTGTGACGCCGTCGGCATCGTAGTCTCCATAAATACCGATTTTTTCTTTCTTCTCCAGGGCCCTCTCCAATCGTTCTACTACTTTTTCCATTCCTTCCATTTCCCAGGGTGAGGCCACAGTGGAGAGTGGAAGCTCTAGGAACTCCCGGGCTTCTTGGGCTCTCTGGAACCCTCGGTTCACCAGCACTGACGCAATGGCCCTGGGAACACCCAACTCCCGGGCCAGACGGACCACCGTAGCCTGGTGGGGTCGCTTTATTAGCCAGTCCCTATCTTTCATCCTTCATCCCTCATCCTTCCGCCTTCAACCTTCTCCTCCCCCAGCATCTCTGCCACCTCGGAGGTGTAGATTCCGGGTGAGGAGTAGATGAAGAGGGGGGGCTCCACTCGCACTTCTCCTTCTTTGCCTCCTTTAACCCCTTCCAGAAAGATGCCTTGGGCTTCCTCTCCCAGGTAGGGGTGGATTAGACGCACTCTTTTGGGCTCCACTCCGTGAAGCCGACATAGGTGGAGAAGGTCCACCGTTCGGGTTGCAGCGAAGATGATGCCCAGTTTGCCCTTGGGCACCAGGGCGTAATGGACGGCTCTCAGAAGGGCGTCCAACCCTCCGTGCATTTCGTGGCGGGCGATGGCTTTCTCCTCTTGGGGGTTGAGTCTGCCCGTGCCCACTTTGCGATAAGGAGGATTTGTGATGACGTAGTGGTAGCTGGCCTCGGGTACCAGCTCTTCTATGTGGGAGTAAGAGCCCACCAAGATCTCTATGCGATCCTCCAGTTTGTTTAGGGTCACGTTTTTCCTGGCCCTTTCTGCTAGCTGGGGTTGAATCTCTACGCCTGTCACCATGATGCTGGGGTGGCGACGGGCCAGGATGAGTCCTAGGATGCCGCATCCTGCTCCTAAGTCGAGGATCCGACCTCTGTGGGGAGGGTGAGCCAGAGATGCTAGGATTAGGGAGTCTATAGAGAACCGGTAGCCTTTGGCTCCCTGGATCACCCTGAGGTCCCATTTTTTAAGGACGTCCAGGGTTTCGTTATGGTTGGGTGAGTTCACGGACAAGTCTTTCTCCATGGTCCAGAGTGGTTTTCACCTCTTGGGGGGTTGCCCCTTCACAGTAGAGGCGCAGAAGGGGTTCGGTGCCCGAGGCCCTGAATAAGAGCCACCCTCCACCCTGGAACAGGAGTTTCACTCCGTCCAGGACCTTGGTTTCCTCTACCTGTTGAGGCCCCAACTTCTCTGGTGGCGCGGAGGTCACCTTTTCCACCACCTTCCGGGCCTTCTCCTGGGGGATTTTTAGATCCCGCCTTCGATAAATGTGGGGGCCGTATCTGTCCTCCAGCTCCTTCACCATCAAGGCTAAGCTCTTGCCCTCCCACATCATCTTTTCTAGGATCAGGAGGGCGGAGTAGATGCCGTCCCTTTCTGGAATGTGGCCCTTCACTCCTATTCCTCCGCTTTCTTCGCCTCCTACCAAAATATCCCTCTCTAGCATGAGGGGCAGGATGTACTTGAAGCCAATAGCCGTTTCGTGGACAGTAATGCCGAAGTCTTTCCCCATTTTATCTATCATAGAGGTGGTGGAAAAGGTCTTGACCACTTCTCCTCTCATTCCTTTGTTTCTGTAGAGGTGATCTATCACCAGGGCTAAAAGGCGATGAGGAGAGACAAAGCTTCCCTCTTCGTCCACCATGCCCAGCCGGTCACCGTCTCCATCGTTGGCTACTCCCACGGCCTTGCCTCCTAGTTTTTTAATGCGGGCCATGAGGGAGCCCAGGTTCCGCTCGATGGGTTCTGGGTCTCTACCTCCAAAGAGGGGGTTTGGTTCTGCCGCCATCACCTCTACTCTTAGTCCCCAAGGACTGAGGATGCGGTAGAAGAGGTTACCCACGGCTCCGTGGATAGCGTCTGAAACCAGGGTGAAGGGGGCTTTGCCTATGGCTTTTATATCCACTGCTTCCTCAAGCCAGGCCAAATAAGGGGAGATGAGGTCTTCTGTGTCTATTGTTCCGGGATGAGTCAAGGGAGCTTGGGGTACCTCTTCCACCAGCCTCTCCACTTCTTTGGTCACCTGAGGGGAGGCGGAGCCTCCCTGTGGAGATTTGATCTTGAATCCGTTGAACATGTAGGGGTTATGGCTGGCAGTGATCATGATGCCCCCGGCGGTGTCTTTCCTCTTTACCGAAAAGGAGAGGATGGGTGTGGGTACGGGTCCCGGGGAGATGGTCACAGAGATTCCCATATCTTCTAGCGCTTCTGCGGTGAGCCAGGCGGCATGGGGGGAGAGGAACCTGGTGTCATAGCCTACTACTACTCCCTTCTCCTGGGCCTGCCAGTGTTGTATCATAAAAATACCAGCCGCTTGGGCTATCTTCAGGAGGTTGGCAAAAGTGAAATCCTCGGCGATGACGCCCCGCCAGCCATCGGTTCCAAATCGAATTTTCCCCGCCATGGCTATTTTCCCTATCACAGCCTGGCAAACTCCATCAATGGGGCCCCCTTCTCCAGCCAGTTGACTTGGTGCCCCTTTCCCTTATAGCCTTCCCCTAAAGGGCGCGGGAGATTTGGCATATGGAGGCGTTGAACCCTTCTCAGTTACGATGGAAGTGTCCCCTGGAGGATGTGGCTCCCCAGGAGGGAGGAGAGCCGCCCTTCATCGGTCAGGATCGGGCTCAAAAGGCCCTCGTCTTTGGCCTTTCCATGGAGTATGATGGATACAATGTTTATGTGGCCGGTCCTGAAGGGCTGGGCAAGACCACTTACGTTATGGAGCTCCTTCAAAGTCTGTGCAAAAAGAGGTCCATCCCCTCTGACTGGTGTTATGTCTACAACTTCGCCAATCCCCAGAATCCCATTGCCCTTAGTCTGCCTCCTGGCAAAGGCAAGGAACTCCAACAGGAGATGGATAACCTCATCGAGACCCTCAAGAGAGAGCTTCCTAAGGCCTTTGAGAGTAAGGACTTCGAAGAGAAGCTCCATGAGGTGACGGAGAGGGGGAGGAAAGAGAAGGAAGAGCTCATGGCTCGGCTGGCTTCCCTGGCGGAGGAGAAGGGCTTTTCCGTCAAGTTTTCCCCTGCTGGCGTGGTGGTGGTTCCCATTATAGGGGGAAAGGTGGTAGCTGAAGAAGAGATCCTCAAAAACAGCTATCTTCGAGACCTGGTAGAGAGCAGGCGTAAGGAGTTTGAGCCCCT
>QMPS01000213.1 GCA_003648675.1 Aquificota bacterium | reverse complement strand
TGTCTTTGTCCTCTCAAGCCACCGCATAGCCTTTACAGGGTCTCCATCCGCCATCAAGAGGGCTATGCTGGCAACATTCTTCACGAAGGGCTCATATGTGTACTCGGGCTTCTTCAAGAGCTCTTCTCGGAGCCTCTTAGGCATCTGCACATTGTTCAGGACGAATCGCTGTGCTAGGAGCTCGGTGCTCCCCTCCTCGAAGAGGCTGTTATACTTTGCGTCGCCTACAAGGGCGTGGAGGTTCTCGTGGACCATAGCCTCATAAGCCCTGAATTCTTTCCGGTTTGTGATCTCTCCTTTCATTATGGCTTTATAGACTTCTGGGCCGTACACGATCTTTATGGGTTTAGCCTTTGTTGTGCAGTATGCTAATACGCCGGGATACTTCCACTTCTTTGGGTCTGTGACAACCTCGTATTGGATCTTGTGTAGCAGGGTTTTATGGCCGAATGTTCTCTCAAGCGCATCTTGGATGAGCTGGTAGTTAATCGCGAAGCGTTGTTGAGGTGTAAGCTTCTTGCTGGATGCCGTTGGGGTTGGGAAGAGGTCTACACCCACGATGTCTGTTCTGTTCATGTGTTTCATCCAGTATTCTGGGCTTGGAGCTCTACGGGCCTCTAGGGCCTCGTCTATGATCTGGGCCCGTAAAGACCTCTGAGCGTGGAGCCTTCTCAGCCTCCATAAAGGCACAGTAATAGGTCGAACCCGCTTTTTCCTATCAGTATAGAAGCCGACTACAACCCGGCCTGAACGCCTCTTCCCGCTCATAACTAACTACACCACTATTGGGGCTATAGCGATGACAGCATCCGAACCCTTCCGTTTCACGAGAACTGGACCGTGCTCAAATTTTTCAGGCCATAGGATCTCCACTTTGCTGGCTCCGCCTAGAACCTTCAAGGCCTTGTTCAGGTAAGTCTTGTTCACCATGACCTCTGAGCCCGGTATGGTGTAGCCTTTCTTGCCTTTGCTACTCTTCACGAGTAGAGCTTTGGAGACCTTCTTGTGCGGGCCTTTCATGAAGCTCTTCTTAGCCCAGTTCCATGGGAAGAGCCCAAGTGTGTGAGCTGGATTAACGTATCCAGGCTCATGATAGATAGCTCCAAAATGCTTCTTGAACGCGTCTTTAAAGTCTGTGAAAGATATCTGTGAGGTATGTTTAGCTGTAGCCTTCTTCTCTTTCTTATTCTTGGCTTTTGAGGCCTTTATGGGCTCGAAGAAGACCGCGTCTATAGCTTTTATCCAGTATTCCTTGCCGAACTTGTCTTTCGAGTTCTTCATGATTATGTTAAAGTCTTTGAGGGCCTTTGAGGGAGGCTCATGCGCGGGGTTCCAGCCCTCAGCCTTCTTGGCCAGAACGATCTCACCTTTAGGGCTCCACAGGTTGAAGCCCTTCTCGTACAGCTTCTGGCTGTAAATGAACTTTAATGCCTCTGAGGCCTTCTTGAAGATCTTAGTTCCACCGGGATATGTCAGCTTAAAGCCTGAATAGACCTGTCCTGAAGAGCCCTTAGGCTTTGGAGGCTTATGTTCAGCCTGTTCAGAGAGCTGCTTCTTCAGGTGTTTAGCGACATCCTTGCCTTTAGCTCCCTTAACCGTCCCGAACCTGCGGACTTGATAGACATCTTTCTTAACCTCCTTCACTCTAGGTATGACTGTAACCCTGTCAGGCTTCCGTTTAGCTATCTCACTTAACGACACATGCTCATCCTCGGGCCGTATCTTATGCCACTCAACCCTCCTCCCATGCGGGCCCTTAAGGAACCCTATCTCAAGCCCTGGATAACGCTCGGCTAAAGGTTTGCCCTTTCCAGCCACGCCCTTACTCATCCTAGCCTCCTGCTCCCAAGGGAAAGACTCGGGATTATACTCCGTTACCTCTTTGCCCTTAGCCACATACCTGACTATAACCCCGACCCAGGGAACCTTCTTCGTCTTGTTGATCTCCTCAACAAGCTTGTCGCACTTCTCGTCCCAGAACTTCAGATCCTGAGGGGACTTGACATCGGTGGTCCCTCTGATGGCGTAAAACCTGGCTACATGGATATCCCCGGTCCAGCTCTTCCCCAAACCCATAGGCCTGTTCAAATCTGAAATAGTTCGATCATACTTAATCTGAAGGCCTCGGAAGATCTCGATGCGATCCTTATCTCGTGCTGGAGTGTCAAAATCAGCCATGTCGTAACGGCCTGGATCCCGCAAATAACGGTCCCAATGGACAGGGTTAGTCGGGTCAAGAAGCCTCTTATTGCTCTTCACAAGGTCGAGCTTAACACCCCGACCCTTAATCCACTCTCTATAGCCCTTATAAGCTGGGGAGTCCGCATCGCCCCCAACAACCTCAGGTAAAGCCTTCTCGGAGGCTGGTGGAGAAACCAGAGTCACGTAAGGCGTAAGATAATATCTAGCGCGAATCGTTCTACGCCTATAAGCCGCAAAGAACTTGCCGCCCTTAACAGGGGCCGTGATAGGCCTAACCTTACGGTTCTTACCACGACCCTCAGTATAAAATCCAATCACAACTCTTTTGGAGGAGCGTTTTCTCCTCATCTCCGAAAGAAAAATAAATGCTTATAATTGCTGGTTTAGAGAAAACTTTTTCTCTCTTTTCTGGTCGAGAGACAAATGGTGGCAAGATAAGGATTATCGTTTCGTTCGGTTTGAACGGCGCAGTTTTCCTTACGGGTGGGAGAGGCTTGAGATCATTATTGAGAAGCCTTCATCACGCCATCCCGAACTTGGATCGATGCTCCCTCCCTCCGTGAGGGAGGTTTGTTTAACATGTCTTGGCATTATAGGTATTAATATGTCTGAGGCCGATAGAAAGACGGCGGTGACTCTCCATAGATCAACTTTGAGGAGGCTGGCGGAGCTTAAAGCCTATCCTAGGCAAAGCTATGAAGAGGTTATACTAAAGCTTCTGGAAGTGTTTTATAGCATGTTTTGGTTCCCGATTTGGGGCTTTTTCAAATTGTATAAGGGTAACTGAGCCCGTAATCCTTGGTTGCGGTCGGTATGGATCTCCCAAACGCCTTTCGAGAGCCGGATTAAACCTTGTTCTCTCTACTCTTCCTCGAATTTTTCGGGTGGGATGTAATTGCCGAACTTCTTTCTCGCCTCTATTAATCTTTCGCGTTGCTGGTTTAATATCTGGAAGAAGTCATCGGGTGTGTCAGATACTTTCTCCTTGTAGAAGTTCTCTGCTCGTTTAATCTTAGCC
>QMPS01000212.1 GCA_003648675.1 Aquificota bacterium | reverse complement strand
TTTGGAGGAGGTAACGGTCGGGAAACTGGTGGAGTTCTTCTTCTATCTCCACTGAGGTGAAGCGTCCTTTCAAATGGTGCTGGAGTTCTTGGGCTATCATATGTAAGGTCTCTTCATCCATCTTGGGGGTGATGGTGATCCCCTTCTCCAGTACCTCTCGGGTTTTTAGGTAGAGATCCAGCACCAGGGCCCCTTTCCATTCGGTCCACACGTCGGGGCCCACTGCCCTCAGGTCTGCGTAGGTTAGGATATAGAGGAGATCCAGTCTCTCTATGTCTTTACAAATGTCTGCCAGCTCCATAGCAACTCTTGGGTCGGTGGAGTCTCTCCTCAAAGCCATCTGGGTCATGGTGGTGTGATGTCTAACTAGGAACTGAACGGCGTCCACAATCTCCTCGGAGAACCCCATCTCTTCCAGAATGTTGGTGGCCATGCGGGCTCCCCTCAGGGCGTGCCCTCCACCCATACCCTTTCCTATGTCGTGGAAGAGGATGGCCATGATGAGGAGATGCTTCTTGTCCCTGTGCCTTAGGAAGGCTTCTCTTAAGTAGGCATGTTGGGGGTTGGGGTCTTCTTCCAGTTCTTCAGCATATTGTATGGCCATAAGGGTATGCTCATCTACAGTGTACCGGTGATAGAGGTCGTACTGCATGAGGCCTGTGAGACGCTCCCATGGGGGGAAGAGCCTCTCCAGAAAGCCGATCTCGTGGAGGAAGCGTAGGACTTGGTGGGACTTGGGGGAGCTGAATATCTGGATGAGGGCTTCTCTCACTCCCGGTGAGTTGAAGTTTTCCACCCTCCAGTGGAGGGGGGGAACCCAGAATCCTCTGGGGATGTCGGAGAGGTCCACCCCCTTCTCCTGGAGGCCATGGACCTCTTGGAGGAAAAGGGCAGGGGTGGGGAAGGTACGTTCCAATACGTCTCTTATGAGATCTATGTCTGCTGGGGGTGAAATCTGGGGTTTCAGGCCCACCTCCTCCATGGTTCGCAGGATAAAGGCCCTGGAGATACGGCGGATGTCCCTCACACGGGAGTAGTAGTCTCTCATGAAGTGCTCCACGGCCAGAAGCTTTCTCGTATCCCTGAAGCCCATATGGAGAGCCACTTCGGGTTGGATGTCCAGGGAGAGGACGTCGTTTTTCCTCTTTCTCATGGCGTGGATGTCGTTTCTCACTCTCCAGATGAAGTCCAGGGCCCTTTCCAGGGTCTCGTACTCCAGGGGGGTGAGAAGCCCTCTTCGTTTCAGGTCTTTAAAAGAAGCGACCCTGTAAAAGGTCTTGGCCACCCACATGACGGTGTGGATATCCCTCAGGTTTCCTGGACTCTCTTTAACGTTGGGTTCCAGGAGGTACATGGTGGAGCCAAATTTGGCGTGGCGCTCCACTGTCCAGTGGTAGAGCTCCTCCAGGAAGGCTTCTCTGTTGGGGGAGATAGCCTCCCTCTCAACGGCCCTCGAAAAGGAGACGAAGGGATTGAGGGAGCCCCCTAAGAGCCGGGAATCTATGTAGGAGGTCTTCACCGTCATGTCTTCCAGGGCCATGGCAGTGGCCTCTTCCACCGAGCGATAGCAGTGGCCAATCTGGAGACCCAGATCCCAGAGGCACTGGATGCCGGCAAAGACCCTTTCGTCCCTTTCGGGGTGGTCTCGCGTATAGAGGAACATGAGATCCACGTCGGACTGGAGGTTGAGCTCCCTACGTCCGTACCCTCCCAGTGCCACAATGGAATAGTCGGGGTAGCTTCCCTGGAAGATGGCTTTGAAGAGCTCCCTTAGGATCTGGTCAATCTTTTGGGTATAGGTGATGACCTGGAACCAGCCTCCTACGCCCTGGCGGTTCCATTCCACTATGAGGTTTCGGGCCTCCTGGATCTTTTTTTTGAGGCTCTCCACCAACCCCCTGTACAGGAGGCTGCACTCTCTTTCTCTTCTACCGGCAGCCCAGGCCATCCAGTAGCGCTCCTTCCCTTAAGCCTAGATCGCTCACCACCAGCCTCTTCTGATCCCAGACCTCCATGGCCTTCAGAGTGATAACGGTGCCGGGTATGATGAGGTCTTCTCTACCTTTCTCCATACCTTTCATTTTCAGCCTCTCTTCCCTGGTGCAAGCCAGGAAAGTTTTGAGCATCTCTTCTATCCTTTCCCTCGTCAAAACGTATCCGTGGACTTTGTTATGGTCGTAGATGGAGAGGCCTATGTCAATGGCTGCCAGGGTGGTTACGGTGCCTGCTGTGCCGATGAGGGTGAGGGAGTGGTTGCCCAGAGCCTCGGCTACTCTTTCTACCTCTACCCTCACCATCCTTTCCAGGGTTTTCATCTCCTGGGGAGTGGGTGGATCGTGATGGAGGAGGGCTTCTGTGAGCTTCACCACCCCCAGGGGAGTAGAGATGAGGTTTATAGGCTTTCTTTCTTGGAAACGGATGAACTCTGTGCTGCCTCCTCCTATGTCGAAGAGGATGCCATTTCGGACTTCCAAGTTCCAGAGCCCTCCAAGGAGGGTGAGCCGGGCTTCTTCCTCTCCCGAAACCACCCGAATAGGTACCCCTAGGACTTCTTGGGCCTTATCCAGGAAGGTCTGGGCGTTTTGGGCTTCTCTGAAGACGCTGGTGGCCACAGCGAAGACCTGGTCTATGCTGTGTTCCTCTAGCGCCTTTCTAAAGTCTTTCAACACGGCTAGGGCCCTTTCCTGGGCCTGGGGTGTCATTTTCCCTGTTGTGGCCAAGCCCTCTCCCATCCTCACCACCCTTCTGTCCTGGTGAAGGATTTTGATGGTGGGGGGGGTTTTGTCTACCTGGACAGCCAGGAGACGAAAGGTGTTGGTGCCCATGTCTATAGACGCTGCTTTCATGGCGCCTCCAGAGAGACCAGTTCTATCTTTCCCCATGCCCCCAGCCGATCTTCGAAGATGACAACGGTGCCCAGGAGTCCGTCTATTTCTACGGCCTTTTCCAGGGCCTTTTGGATGTGGTCTGCTTCTTTCACCATGTTGGCCAGGGCAGTGGCAGCTGCGTCGGCCAGGGGAGTGTCGGGGGCTACCACGGTGACGGAGTGGGCCCGGCCCATGCTCAAGGAGTGGCCCACCCGTCCGCTAGAGGTGCACACTCCCAGGGGGGTATCCTTTCCTTTCACCTTTATGCCCACTTTCATGGATAGTGGGGAGTCTCCAGCAAAGAGGGCAATTGTCCTATCCCTGGAGGATCGGATGTAGATGTCTCCCCCGTTTTC
>QMPS01000211.1 GCA_003648675.1 Aquificota bacterium | reverse complement strand
GAGGATGGTGCCTTTCTTGAGATCCACGTCTCCCTAGGTGAGGTTGAAGATTTCCCCGGCTCTGAGCCCACAGTGGAGGGAGAGGAGGGCCATTTCATAGAGCTGCTGACTCTTCACCTGGCAAGCCCAGAGGAGTTTTTGGGCCTCTTCAGGGGTAAGAAAGCGGAGGCGCCGGTTGTCCTTCGGCCAATTTTCCCCACCCCGCGAAGTGATTTTGAGGGAATTGCAGTGAAAAGTCAACCCCTGTTCTGGTGGGAAAACCACTTGTTTCATAGGGTTTTGGGAAGCAAGGTGAAGTCCAGTGAAAAACCCAAAAACCGAATGGCATTCAGGAGGTCAAGGGTTCGACTCCCGTCGGCTCCACCAGTTAATTTTTGGTTCCCTCCGTTTTTCTGGGGCTATCCCCAAAATCCCTTGCAAGCAAAGGTCTTTTCGTATAATTTGACTATGTGAAAGTTATATAGAGGCCTGGAGTGGGCCTTGGCCCACTTTTTTCTTTGTTGGGGGTGGGGCTATGGGACCGAAAGAGGAGATAGAAAAGAGGGTGGCAGAGCTCCTAGAGCCTATTCTGGAGGAGGAGGGGCTGGAGCTTTACGACGTGGAGTGGAGCCCTGCAGGTCGGTACAGTTACCTGAGGATTTACATAGACAGGGAGGGGGGGGTCACTATTGGTGATTGTGAGAGGGTGAGCCACCAAATCAGTGACCTCTTGGATGTAGAGGATCTTATAAACACCCGCTACTTTTTGGAGGTTTCGTCTCCAGGACTGACTAGGGAGCTGAAAAAACCCCTCCACTATCAGAAGAGTGTGGGGAGCATGGTGAGGGTGGTGCTGAAGCGGGTGGGAGAGCTGGGCCGCACCTTGGAGGGTACTCTCAAAGAGGCTGATGATGAAGGGTTCGCCCTCCTCACCGAAGAGGGGGAAGTGAGGATAGAGTATCACGAGGTGGCCCGGGCCCGGTTGGAGATAGAGGGAGCTTAGGGAGGAATCATGAAGCAGAAGGAGATGCTCTACCTCATAGAACAGCTAGAGCAGGAGAAGGGAATAGACAGGGAGATTCTGGTAGAGGCTCTGGAGACTGCCCTCCTCTCGGCGGTTAGGAGGAAGGTGTCCCCTGATATGGAGTTGGAGGTGAAATTCGACCTGTCCCAGGGGGAGGCCAACGTTTACCAGCTTAAGAAGGTGGTTGAGGAGGTGGAGGATCCCCGCAAGGAGATCTCTTTGGAGGAAGCTCGGGAGTTGGACCCTGAGACCCAGTTGGGGGATACAGTGAGAGTCCCCTTCACCGTGGCCGATTTTGGCCGCATTGCCGCTCAGACTGCCAAGCAGGTCATGATCCAGAAGCTGAAGGAAGCTGAGCGGGATATGGTTTATAAGACCTATAAGAGTAAAGAGGGAGATATTGTCTCTGGTCAGATCTTGAGAGAGGAGCGTGGGAACATCATAGTGGACCTGGGACGTGGTGAGGGGGTTTTGCCTCCTAAAGAACAGGTGAGGGGCGAGAGGTACAGGAGGGGAGATACCCTTAAGTTCTATGTGTTGGAGGTGAAAAAGACGGGAAAAGGTCCCCGTGTGGTCCTTTCCAGGACCCATTCTCGCCTCCTAGTCCGCCTCTTTGAGAAGGAGATGCCCGAGGTGATGAGTGGTCTGGTGGAAGTGAAGGCCGTGGCTCGGGAGGCTGGGGAGAGATCCAAGGTTGCTGTGGTCTCCAAGGATCCGGATATTGATGGAGTGGGTGCCTGTGTAGGCATCAGGGGCGCCAGGGTCCAGAGCATAGTAAGGGAACTTCAGGGTGAGAACATAGACATTGTGGAGTATTCCGACGATCCTAAAAAGTTTATCGCTAACGCCCTGAAACCTGCCCAGGTGAGAAAGATAGAATTGGATCCCGGAAACCAGGAGGCCAGAGTGGTTGTGGATGACGACCAGTTTTCCCTGGCCATTGGTAAGAAGGGCCAGAATGTGAGGCTGGCTGCCAAGTTAACGGGGTGGAAGATAGACATCAAACCCGCGTCCGAGGTGAGGATGGAGGAGGGTGAAGAGGAGTCCTGAAAGGACCTGTGTGGGATGCAGACGGAGAGGTAGAAAGGAGGAGTTGGTGAGGTTGCTAGCTCCTCAGGAAGGGATGCTTCTGGTGGATGTGGATCAAAAACTTGGGGGCAGAGGAGCTTATCTCTGTCCTGGGAGGGAATGCATGAAGGAGGCTTTGAAGAAGGGAAGGCTCTCCAGGGCCTTGAGGAAGGGTGTGGGTGAGGTGACTCCTGATTTGCTGGAGGAGATGATCAGGGATGCTCACCGGGAGAGGTTCTTTTCCCTTTTGCATTTTTGTCGGAAGATGAGGCGTCTAGTGATGGGAAGGGAGGCTGTAGATAAAGAGCTGAGGAGGGGCAGGGTGTATCTTCTCCTTTTGGCTAGAGATCTTTCTTCCAGGAGCAAGAGGGGGTTTGTGAATAGGGGAGTGCCCACGGTGGAAGTGGGAACTCTTAAAGAGTATGGGGATACGTTTTCCACTAGGCCTGTGGGGGTTCTGGCTGTCACTGAGGAGGGCCTTGCCCGTAGGCTCTTTTTTGTGGCAGAAAAGTTGCGCCAGTTGGAAAGGGGGAATGGAGAGCATGGCCAAAGGTAAGATTAGGGTATATCAGCTGGCTCGGGAGTTGGGTATCACGAGTAAAGAGGCCCTGGCAAAGCTCAGGGATCTTGGCATAGAGTTGAGCAACCACTGGAGTTCTGTCACCCAGGAGGAGGCTCAGCAGTTGGAGGATGCCCTTAAGGCCAAGGCTGAGCCCCCGAAGAGGGAGGTTCCCCCTTCCAGGAAGGAAGAGAAACCCGTCAGAAAGAAGGCTCCGGTCAAGAGGAAAGCTAAGGTGGAGAAGGGCAGGGTGGACGAGGCCCAAGTTCCTGTCCAAGAGAAGGCCGAGGTGGAGGAGAGACCCACTGAGCCAGAGTTGCTTCCCGAGGAGAGGGAGGAAAAGGAGGAAGCTCCTGCCAAGAGGCGGGAGGCTCCTTCTAGAGATCTTTCTTCTCCCTTCATTTACAGACCCAGGACCAGGCCTAAGAGGAAGAAGAGAAGGAAGCGGGAGGAGGAGTTCTTGGAAGAGCAAGAGGTTTTGCCTGGAAGGGTGGACATGGAAGAGGGAGTGGCCTATCTCCTTGATGCCCTTTCTGTGAGGGAGTTGGCTGCCCTTTTCCAGGAAGAGGTGGATCGTGTGGTGGGCATTCTCCTCAAGAAGGG
>QMPS01000210.1 GCA_003648675.1 Aquificota bacterium | reverse complement strand
GGCCACGCTAGCCGCACCCAGATGGCGGAAGAACACGCCAATCATCTACTCCTCGAGAGGGGAAAAGCCTATTCAGCAGGCACCCAACTCTCCTCTGTAAACCCCACAGCAGTGGAGGTCATGGCAAAGTAGGAGTGCACATATCCTACTACACTTCCAAAGCCCTATCTGTCTTCCAAGGAATGGAATTTGACATGGTGGTCACCCCGTGTGGCAGTGCCCGGGAAGAGTGCCCATATCTCTCCGGAGGGAAAAAGCTGATTCACCGGGGTTTTTTCCCAATCCCGCCCCGTGCCCAGGGGAACCAACAGAAACTGCTAGAGCAACCCAGAGGGAGCAGGGATTCCATAAAGGGCCTTGTGCAGGAACTCATGGAACCTTATTTCAAACAAGTAGAATGAAAGAAACCCATCCCAAACACAACATCTGCCAAGATTCTCAAGTCCAGTGCCATAAGAGGAAAAAAGGGCACGGAGGAATCCCGTGCCCTCGGTAGGTACGATCACTCCCGCTTCAACCTCAAGGACCTCCAGAGGATGACCACACCGGCTAAGACCACAGCTGCCAGGGCTCCTAGGTCATGGAGGGTAAAGACCACCTGGCGCAGGTTCCCATTGTCGGAGAGAAGAAGCACTCCACCCGTTACGGCCTGATAGACCATGAGGATGATCCCCAGGGCAAATGCCAATCCTTTCTCATCCCTGGAGACCAGTAAATAGAGGGCAGCCAGAAGACCCAATATCCCAGCCACCTTGTGGATAAAAGCCAGGTATCCCAGGACATCAGAGGAGATAAACCTCCCCAGAACCACGTTTATGGCGGGACCAAAGACAGCCACTATCAGGATCAGGAGCATGAGCCGCCCCGTGGGCCATGCAGGTATAAGAGAAAGGGACTCAAGGTCCAGACGCACGCCACAAAAGGCCACCCACAGTCCCAGCAAAAGAAAGACCACAATGATGCCGTAATAGAGGACCGGCTCCAAAATTTCCTGGCGGAAGGCCCCTGCATCCACGGCCAGCTTTGAGTAACCAAGGAGTTTGTAGCTCGGCTCAAAATGGAGCTTTCCCTGGGCATCCCACAGATCCACAAGAACGGGACGGTTGAAGAACAAGGAACCAAAACTATGGCAATCTGTGCAGCCCTTTGTCCCCAGGGCTGCTTTAGCAGGGTAGATGTCATGGGAAAATTTGAAGACAGAGGCGTAAGGGGTAGCCTCCCAGGGGAAATGGTCGAGCTTTCTCCAGTGCTCCCCGTCTTCCGTGTAGGCAGCGTCCTTCACCAGGACCACTCTATCCCGCTTCGAAAGCTTCCCTAAAGATTTGAGATAGTTTCCCACCTCCTTTAACAAAGCCCTCACTTCAGCAGGACGGTTCACCTCAGGCACTCCGTCGCCGTTGTCGTCTTCTATTTCGTTCAAAGCAGGAAACTTCTCAGAATTGTCCACATGGGCCTTCCACATCTTGAAGAAGTCCGCCATGAACACCATGCCAATACCCGACACTCCAGACTTCACAATGCCCACCCAGATGCTATGGACCCGATTCACGGGCCATACCTTCCCCTTGTACCAGACTTTAACAGGGGAGAAGGTAAATACCCGTTGATAGGTATTGCCCTCCCGGTGAAGCTCGCCGTAGTAGTTCCATGGTTTTCCATCAGGTCCATAAAAGGTCCAGATGCGCTTGGGGAGAGGAGAAATCCCGGGAGCAGGGTTGAAATGGGTGGCGTCCTGGATGAGGGCAGCTTTCACAGCCCTAAAGGGAACATGACACGCTTGACAGGCCAGCTTCTCTAGGTGACGCGGTGGCAATCCCTTGTGCACCGCTTTGGGGGCTCCCTGGATGCCCCGGCCATGACAGTCCATACATTCCCTGACGGTATTGTCCAGATCGTCACGGACAAAATCCCCAGGATCGTCTCCCTTGCCTATTTCGTGCATCTCCGCACCAGAGATACGCCTGTCCCTGGCCTGGCTACCTGCCTTGTGACAGTCCACACACCTCAGGCCAGCCCGGGTGTGAACATCGTCCCGCATTTTGTAGCTGGCTCCCCTCTTCTTGTAATCGCTCTCCGTGTGGCAGAAGAGGCAGTTTTCCCTGGGCACCTCTCTGACTATGGGCAGCTTCACCCGACCCTGAGAGTCGAAAAATTCTGGATTGTAAATCACTTCAGGAACCTCGCCCCCCTTAACCGATCCCACAACCCTGGCAAACCCTGCCCCTGCCGTGGCCGCCCAGCGGAAATTAAAGAGCTTGATCTGCTTTACTCTCTCTTCATAGTTGTAGCCTGGCAAATGGCAAAGGAGACAGTCGGCCTCCAGCACTCCTGTCTTGCTCCAAAGGGCCTTATAATAGTCACCGTCTAAATCGTTGTCTCCCCCCGGTTTGTATCCCTTTTCCCTCATGTACTCATCATACCTATGGCCCTCCCTGTCTGTCTCTAAAGGTCCGCCTCCGGGGTGACACACCCCACAGGCCAAGACAAACTTGAAAGAAGTGAGGTCAATTTCCTTAGCCGATTTGTTCCTTTTTCCCGCCAACTGCGGGAATAAGGGCGCAGGACTTCACCATCGCCCTCCATACTGACCCGGAGACTTCACCCAGGGGTACCGCTTGGCCATCCACAAGGGGAGCTTCTCCCCTCTGCCCTGTTGAAAGTGGTAAGCAGAGGTGATGAGCTTGTAGTCGTGGCATACACCACAGGTCATCTTGGGGCTATAGGGCTCATTAGCGTTTTTTCCATGGATAGGGTCAATGATTCTGCCTTGCTCGTCCCTGAGATAGAAAGGTGGGCACACTCCAAAGAACCTCCTGATCTGTTGCTCCTTCTTGCTCCTTTTGACTACCTCAGGGGTGAAGGTTATTCCATGGACCAAGTTGGGAAACAGGAAAAACCCCACCATCACCAGAGAAAAACACCTCTTCCATCCCCTCATGACTTCCTCCCTACATCATCCTCTTTAGAGCCTCTCTCACCGTCATTCCTTCCTTTATCCCAAGAGCTCGGGCCTGCCTGGTTAAAGAGACCACCTTTGCCTGCAATGCCTGCTGTATACTCTTTACTCCCTTGAACATAACAACAGCCATACCGTGGCCCTCCATGGCCCTGAGGTTGAAGTGGGCACAGACAGCAAACCCCTTGGGGGTCCTAATGAGAATGGCCGCTGGTTGCCCGTTGCTCCTCACAATCTTGATACCCAAGGCAGTGCCAGGGGAAAGGTGGATTTCCCT
>QMPS01000209.1 GCA_003648675.1 Aquificota bacterium | reverse complement strand
GGCCTCCATGTTCTGGCCAATAGCCACCACGGCCACGTCCACGTCCTTAATGCCCACGGCTCTCAGGGCACGCTCGTCGGTGGCATCCAACTGGACGGCCTGGGTTACCAAGTCCTCCAGTTGCTTCACCTTGGCGCCGTTCTTGTCTATGGCCAAGACCTGGCAACCCATCTCCGAGAGGGTCTTGGCCACGCTGTAACCAAAACGGCCTATCCCCAGAACGGCCACATACCTCATGGCAACGGGGTTGAAAGGAAATAACTAAGCAGCGTCCAGGTGCTCCCGGGCCAGACTCACTAACCGGGCAAAGGCCTGGGGCTCCCGCACTGCCAGATCGGCCAGCATCTTACGATTCACCTCCACCCGGGCCAACTTCAAGCCATAAATGAACTGGCTGTAGGTGAGGCCGTAGAGCCTGGCAGCGGCGTTGATCCGGGTGATCCAGAGCCTCCTGAAGTCTCTCTTCCTGTTCTTTCTGTCCCTGTAAGCATAAGTGAGGGCCTTGATCACCGTTTGCCTGGCCACCGAATAGGTCTTGCTCTTGTTGCCGTAATAGCCCTCGGCCAGCTTAAGCCACTTCTTACGACGACGCCTGGTTTTAGGGCCTCCTTTTACTCTGGGCATGGCTCACTCCTCCTTCAAAAGGCATAGGGAAGGAGTCTCTTCATCCTCTCCATCTCTTCCTTGCCCACCAGGGCAGCCTTGCGAAGGCGCCTCTTCCTCCTGGCAGGCTTCTCCTCTAGGAGATGACTCTTCCCCGCCTTCCTTCTCTTCAGTTTCCCCGAAGCCGTCACTTTGAATCTCTTGGCAGCGCTTCTATTAGTCTTCATCTTGGGCATAACTCCAACCTCCCTCTATGCTGCCGGAGAAAGGCTCCCCAAAAGCAAAAAGGGCCCCAGGGGACCCCCCCTTTTCCCCAGCGTGAGGGGGGTTCTACCACAAAGGCCAGGGACTTGGCAAGAAGAGATGAGATGGAGAAAACTACAAACTGGCAATTCCCGTCGCCATTCCCCAAATTTCCTAAAAAAGGCGGTCAGAAAAGATGGAGAAGTACCACCTGGGCATAGACGTCGGATCCACCACCGTGAAGGTGGTGCTGATAGACGAAAAAGAGAAGATCGCCTTTGAACGGTACAGAAGGAACGACGGTGCTCCCCTAGCCGTCCTCCTAGAGGAACTCTCCTCCATGGAAGAGGCGTTCCATCCCTCATCTATCTCCTCCACCACTGTCACAGGGATAGGAGGGAAAACCCTCGCCTCCCTTTTAGAGGCCCACCTGGTGAACGAAGTGGTGGCCCACGCCACGGCCACCACCTTCTTCCATCCCTCGGCCCGATCCATCATCGAGATTGGAGGGGAAGACGCCAAGTTCATCCTCTTGGACAGAGGGCCACCGGGAGAGCCTGTCATCTCCGACTTCGCCATGAACACCATGTGCGCAGCAGGGACAGGCATCTTCTTGGAGCAACAAGCCGTCAGACTGGGTTACACCATAGAAGAACTGGGCAGAGTGGCTCTAAAGAGCAAGGTCCCCCCCAGGATAGCCGGCAGATGCACCGTCTTCGCCAAGTCGGATATGGTCCATCTCCAGCAGAAGGCAGTACCAGACTATGAGATAGTGGCGGGCCTCTGTCTCGCCCTGGCAAGAAACCTAAAGAGCAATATCCTCAAAGGGAAAAGGGTCCCTCCCCCCGTGGTCTTCCAAGGGGGAGTAGCAGCCAATCCCGGTGTTCAAAAGGCCCTAAAAGAGGTTTTGGGGCTCAAACCCGGAGAGCTCATTATCCCCAAGCACCATGCCACCATGGGGGCCATAGGAGCCGCCCTCATAGGAAAGAGGCGGCTGAAACCCACTGGCTACAAAGGAAAAGAGAGGCTCCAACGGCACCTGACCCTCAAACCCACTTTCAAGTCCCTTCCACCCCTCAAAAGGACAACTCCTCCTTCCACCCTCCACTATCCCAAGACCATCGCCGGGGAGGAGAAGCTCTACCTGGGCGTGGATGTGGGGTCCATAAGCACCAAACTGGTCCTTCTGAACCCAAAGGGAGAGCTAGTGGACAAGGTCTACCTCCGCACCTCGGGCAGGCCCTTGGAGGCCATAGGGGAAGGGCTGAGAATCCTTAGCCAAAGGCTGAAGGGCCAGGTGGAGGTAGAGGGAGTAGGGGTCACGGGGTCGGGACGCCATTTCATAGGAAACTTCATAGGGGCCGACCTGGTAAGAAACGAGATCACCGCCCAAGCCACGGCAGCCATAGCCATGGATCCAGAGGTGGACACCATCATAGAGATCGGCGGACAGGACTCCAAGTTTATCCGCCTAAAAAAGGGGGCCATCCTGGACTTCACCATGAACAAGGTGTGCGCGGCAGGAACAGGCTCCTTTCTGGAGGAGGCGGCCCAACGACTGGGAGTGGATATGCAGGAGTTCAACCGCCTTGCCCTCAAAGCCTCCTCTCCTCTCCAGCTGGGAGAGAGATGCACCGTCTTCATGGAATCCGACCTCCTCCACCACCAACAAAGGGGAGCCGCCAAAGAGGATCTCCTGGCTGGGCTTTGCTACTCCATTGTCTACAACTACCTCAACAGAGTGGTAGAGCACCGCAAAATAGGGGAGAGAATCTTCTTCCAAGGGGCCACAGCCTACAACGAGGCCGTGGTGGCCGCCTTCGAAGAGGTACTGCAAAAACCCGTAACCGTCCCTCCCCATCACGAAGTCACAGGAGCCATAGGAGTAGCCCTCCTGGCCATAAAGGAGAAAAACTGGCAGAAGAGTCAATTCAAAGGGTTTAAACTGGGAGAGGTTCAGCCCAAGATAGTCTCCTTCCAGTGCGAAAGCTGCCCCAACAGATGTGAAATTCGAATGCTGAAGACAAAAGGGGACCCCCCCGCCTTTTACGGAGGAAGATGCGAGAAATACGAGAGACAGAGGAGAAAAGACAAGGAGCAGCTTCCCAACTTCCTCGCAGAAAGGGAAAGGCTCCTTATGGAGTGGAAGAGGGAGGACCAGAACTACCCCAGGGGGGATATCGGAATCCCCAACATCCTTCTCTTCCGCGAATGGCTACCCTTCTTCGGAACGCTCCTCCAGGAACTGGGGTTCAATGTGGTGGTCTCACCCCCCACAACCCCCCATCTCATACGCTCGGGGACGGAAGTATGCTGCGCCGAGGCCTGTTTCCCCGTCAAACTGGCCCACGGTCACATCCTGGACCTACTGAACAGGGGCATCAAAACCATCTTCCTGCCTCAAGTGGTAGACTTTCCCTC
>QMPS01000208.1 GCA_003648675.1 Aquificota bacterium | reverse complement strand
GCGGATGGCGGCTCTCACCGTCCTCTTTCCTGCCCGGGTCTGGAGGATATAGAGCTTGCCCCTTTCAATGGTGAACTCCATGTCTTGCATGTCTCTATAGTGGCGCTCCAGGAGCTGACCTAGTTCCTCCAACCCCTGGTAGACTGAAGGCATCCAATCTTGGAGCTTGAAGATGGGTAGGGGCGTCCTGATGCCTGCCACCACGTCCTCCCCTTGGGCGTTGGGCAGAAATTCGCCGAAAAGCCCTTTTTCTCCTGTGGCTGGGTTTCTGGTGAAACAGACTCCCGTGCCCGAGTCGTCTCCTAAATTACCGAAAACCATAGTCTGGACGTTCACCGCTGTGCCCCAGTCGTCGGGAATATCGTGGATGCGTCGGTAAGTACGGGCCCGCTCGTTGTTCCAGGATTTGAAGACAGCTTCGATGGCCTCTTTCAACTGTTCCCAGGGTTCTTGGGGAAAAGAGGTACCTTCTCCCTTGAAGACCTCTTTGTACAGCCTGATCACTTCCAGAAGGTCTTGAGCCGTGAGCTCCACGTCCTGGGTTATTCCCCGGGCCTTCTTCACCTCCTCCAGTTGGTGTTCAAATCGTTGATGGGGGATACCCCGTACCACCTCGCCGAACATCTGGAGGAGGCGCCTGTAAGAGTCGTATGCAAAGCGTGGGTTGTCCGTCACCTTGGCCAAGCCCTCTACCGTCTCGTCATTGAGTCCCAGATTGAGGATGGTGTCCATCATGCCAGGCATGGATACCCTGGCTCCCGAACGTACCGAAACCAATAGGGGATGGTTCCGGTTGCCGAAACCCCGGCCCATGGCCTCTTCCAAGTGAGCCATGTGCTCCTTCACTTCATTTTCCAGGCCAGGGGGCCACTCTCCCTTATCCAGATAATAGACGCAGGCCTGGGTGGATATGGTGAAGCCCGGGGGCACGGGAATCCCCAAGCGGGTCATTTCGTGGAGGTTGGCTCCTTTGCCACCCAGGATTTCCCTCATGGAGGCATCCCCTTCCGCTCTGCCTTTGCCGAAAGAGAAGACCCATTTCACTTCCATCATGGTTCACCTCCTGAGGAAGGGGTTGGCTACAAGGGAAATAATAATATTCCGTTGCCTCTGTTGCCAGGAAGGGGACCCTGTCAAGGGCCCTTCGAGGTGCCTTTGTGACAGTGGAAGAGGTCGGGGGAGGGCCTGTTATGGCCCTTTTGCCCACCGTAGTATCAGATAGCCCATAATACCTGACAGGAAGGAACCTATCAAAATGGCCAGCTTATCGGCATATTGATAGACCTGGTTGTCGGTGAAGGCCAAGGAGTCAATGAACAGGCTCATGGTGAAACCGACGCCTGTGAGGACGCAAACACCGTAAAATTGCATCCAGTTACTGTCTGTTGGCAGGGAAGCCAGTTTCAGTCTGATGGCCAGCCAGCCGAAACCCAAGACACCCACCTGCTTACCTATGAACAGGCCCGCCGTGATGCCTATGGGGACGGGGCTTAACATCTCTGTCGGGGAGATGTTCCTAAGATCCACACCCGCGTTGGCGAAGGCAAAGAGAGGTAGAATGAGGAAGGCCACCCAGTGGTGCAGGTCATGTTCTATCATCTTGCCCAGGGAGAATTCGTTGCCTTCCTTGTCCTTGCAAGTCGAGGGTATGGTGAAGGCCAATGCGACGCCTGCCAAGGTGGCATGGACGCCCGACTTGAGGACGCTGACCCATAGGGCGACTCCCACGATGATGTAGGCCGCCTTTCTGGTGACCCCCAGTCGGTTCATTGCAAAGAGTACCAGTAAGGTTCCCCCTGCCACTGCCATGGAGATGGCAGAGAGCTTGGCGGTGTAGAACAGGGCGATAATGACTATGGCGCCCAGGTCGTCAATTATGGCCAGAGCCATGAGGAATATTTTCAGTGAGACGGGTACCCGCTTTCCCAGTAGGGAGAGGATACCCAATGCAAAGGCGATGTCTGTTGCGGTGGGTATGGCCCAGCCTGCCATGGCAAAGGAATCTCCTCGATTGAAGGATATGTATACAAGGGCCGGTACAGCCATGCCCCCTATGGCGGCAATGCCGGGAAGGGAGATTTGGGACCAGGACGAGAGGTGTCCCTCCACCACCTCACGCTTTATCTCCAGCCCAATGAGCAGAAAGAATATGGCCATCAGGCCGTCGTTTATCCATAGGAGTAGAGGTTTGTTTATCTGCAGAGCACCGAATCTTATCTCTACGGGTGTGTGGAGGAAGGAGTAGTACCACTGGGATAGGGGGGAGTTCTTTAGGATGAGGGCCAGGATGGTGACGAAGATGAGGATGATGCCTGCCGATGACTCCTTTTTGATGAAGTCTTCTATAAAGTCTTCGAAGTCTTCAATGACTTTCATGTTGGCCCTCCTTTTCTGGAGGGGAGGATGTGAAAAGGGGAAGGGTAGAAGCCCTTCCCCTTTCAGCAGCTTTCGGGGATCTTTTCACTTACCCAGCACCACCTTGGAGAGGTCTGCCAGGCCCGTGAAGAGATCAGCGATCCTTCTGAGGAGGGAGAGACGGTTGTTCTTCACTTCTTCGTCCTCAGCCATGACCAGCACGCCGTCGAAGAAGGCGTCCACCTTCTCCTTGAGGGTGGCAATGGTCTTTAGGGCCTCTAGGTAGTTCTCCCGCTCCACCAGTTCTTTCACTCTGCCTTCCAACTGCAACAGGGCTTCGTGCAGAGCCTTTTCTTCTTCTTTTTCGAAGAGGGCAGGGTTCACCTCTCGGCCGGTGAAGTCGGGGGGCAGGATGTTCACCACCCGTTTGAAGGTGGTCATGAGGGCCTCGAAGTTGGGGTCTTGGCTGAACTCTTGGAGGGCCTCCAGACGGTTTCTGGTGGCCACCAGGTCGTCGAAGCCGGCGGAGAGGACGGCGTCCACTAGATCGTGGCGGAAGCCCTCCGAGACCCAGAGGTGATAGACCCTCTGTCGCAGGAAGCTGAGGACCTCTTCTCTCACCTGCTGAGGCTCTCTCTCTACTTTGTCGCCCAGGAGTTCTAGGGCCCTGTCTATGAGCTCACCCAAGGAGAGGCGGAAGCCTTGGTGGAGGATGACGTGGATAACGCCCAGGGTGTCCCTGCGGATGCCGTAGGGGTCTTCGGAGCCTGTAGGGATGAGGCCTATGCCGAAACAGCCCACGATGGTGTCTATCCTGTCGGCGATGCCCACTAGAGCCCCCGTCACCGTGGTGGGCAAGTCATCCCCGGCGAAACGGGGCAGGTAGTGTTCGTAGATGCCTAGATAGACCTCCTCCG
>QMPS01000207.1 GCA_003648675.1 Aquificota bacterium | reverse complement strand
GGTTTTAAAGCGCTCCCCTCCATAGCATAGGGTCTTCTCCCTTGGCAAGGCTTTTGTTGAAGAAAGTCAGCTTTCAGGGGACGGTTTGCCCAGTTGTTGAATGGTTTTTCAGTCCTTTATTGCCATCCGCGCCCTTACCCTTCCGCTGGATAAGGTGGCCAGCCGCTTTTCGTAGGGAGGGTTGCCCACCAGCCAGTCTTTAACAACTCCTTTGGAAGCCTTATACTTAAGATTATGAGACCTACAGGTACAGCTCATTTGCCTTTGCACGGTGGAAAGGCACCTCCTTGGCTCTTCAGCAGGATGGTCAAACTGGCCCGGGAGGTGATCATCCTTCTGGTAGCCGATTACGGCAGCCAGGAGGTGGTCCGTCGTTTCGCCGATCCTTTCTGGTTCCAGGCCTTTGGCTGCCTTCTTGGCTTTGATTGGCACTCTAGCGGTGTCACCACCACGGTGACGGGGGCGGTGAAGGAGGCCTTGAGGGATTTGGCCCAGGATTTGGGCCTCTTTGTGGCCGGCGGAAAGGGGAGGGTTTCTAGGAAGACTCCTCAAGAAGTGGAGGTGGCGGCGGAGCTGGTGGGCTTCGATCCCACTCCCCTGGTTTATGCCAGTCGTATGAGTGCCAAAGTGGACAGCGCGGCTCTTCAGGATGGGTACCAGCTCTACCACCACGTTATCATCTTCACTCCCCATGGGCATTGGGCTGTGGTCCAGCAGGGGATGAACGTCGCCAACCGCTACGCCCGGCGTTATCACTGGCTCAGCGAAGGCCTTTCATCTTTTGTGGAGGAGCCCCACAAGGCGGTGTGCGCCATGGCCAGGGGGAAGGCCCTGAACATGGTGGCCAGGGAGAGTGACCGGGCTCGGCAGGGGGTGGTGGTTCTGGTAGAGGAGTATGATCCCCAGGCTCTGGTGAAGGAGATGAAGAGGATTCAGGAGTTGGAGATGCCCTCCCGGCACCATATTCTCATGAAGGACATCAGAGTGGACAGGCTGAGAAAGGGCCTGGAGGAGGTGCACCGTAGGACGCCTCGCCATTTCCAAGAGCTCTTGGAGACCCCGGGATTGGGGCCAAAGACTCTCAGGGCTCTGGCTCTGACAGCGGAGGTGCTTTACGGCACTCCTGTGAGCTTTAGGGACCCTGCCCGGTTCAGTTTTGCCCATGGAGGTAAAGATGGCCATCCCTATCCCGTGGACAGGGGCCTTTACGACCAAACCATTGAGATGCTGAGGCAGGCCATTAGACGGGCTCGCCTCTCTCCTACCGAAAAGGATAAAGCCCAGAGGAGGTTGAGTGAAGTAGTGAAATAGTGAAGTAGTGAGATAGTGAAGTAGAGAAGTAGTTAGGTAGTAGAATGATGGAATGGAGGGGGTGAAAAGGGATAGAGTTAGAAAGTGAGGGAGCGAAGCAGTAGGAAGCAAAAAGTGAAGTGTGGAAGCAAAGAACAGTTTGGGCGTTCTAGCGTTTCAGCGTCCAAACCTTGAGACACTTCACTCTGTTCACTATTCCCTACTTTACTGTCTTCCTATTTCACTATTTAACTAATTACTGGGAGGTTCTGTGAAAGCGGTAGCCCTAATATCTGGGGGATTGGATAGTCTCTTGGCAGTAAAGCTGGTGGAGGAACAGGGGGTAGAGGTGCTGCCTCTCCATATGGTCACCTCTTTTACGGGGAGAAAGGACCCTGCTTTTGTTCGGGATCTGGAGAGGCTTTACGGCGTAAAAGTCCACAGGGTGGTGGACTTGACCCGGGAGTTTTTGCCCCTTTTGCTAGACCCGCCCCACGGTTTTGGCAAGAATATGAATCCCTGCATAGACTGCAAGATTCTTTTCCTGCGCAAGGCCAGGGAGATCATGGAGGAGGAAGGGGCCTCTTTCGTCATCACTGGGGAGGTGTTGGGCCAGAGGCCCATGTCCCAGAGGAGCCCCATCCTGCGCCTCATCGAGAGGGAAACGGAACTGGATGGTCTTCTCCTCAGGCCTCTCTCTGCTCGGCTCTTGCCTCCCACTATCCCGGAGAAGGAGGGGTGGGTAGACAGGGAAAGGCTGGAGGCCATCCAGGGCCGGGGCAGGAAGCGACAGCTGGAGCTGGCCAAGAAGTACGGCTGGGAAAAGATTCCTTCTCCTGCTGGGGGGTGTCTTCTTACGGATCCTGCCTTTTCTAGGAGGCTCAAAGACCTCTTGGATCACTTGCCTTCTGGGGAACTTCCCTCTCTCAGGGACATGGATCTGCTCCAAGTGGGGCGCCACTTTCGCTTGTCTCCCGGGGTTAAGCTGGTGGTAGGCAGAAAGGAGGGGGAGAACGCAGTGATCCAGTCTCTGGCCACTTCCCGGGATCTCCTACTAATGCCCAGGGGCTTCTCAGGTCCTACGGGACTGTTGGTGGGGGATGAACCTCAAGGGGAGTTGAGGATGGCGGCTTCTCTCCTGGCCCGCTATTGCAAAGGTTCGGGGCCATTCACTTTTCTATACCGAGGCAGGAACGCGGGAGAGATAGAAGTCTCTCCTTTGCCACCTGAGGAGGTGGACAAATGGCTCATTATTTGACAGTGGGAAAGGTGGCCTTGTTGGTCTTTGTGGCTTTTTTCTTGGGCTCTGTGCCTTTTGGTCTCCTCTTTGCCCGCCTCTTCGGGAAGCAGGATCCCAGGGAAGTGGGTAGCGGCAACGTGGGAGCCACCAATGTGGCTAGGGCGGCGGGCAAATTGGCGGGAGCCCTCACTCTGGTCCTGGATACTGCCAAGGGGTATTTGCCGGTTATTCTGGCTTGGGGGTGGCTCAAAAGCCCCGATTACGTGGCCTTGGTG
This sequence comes from Aquificota bacterium, assembly GCA_003648675.1. Lineage (GTDB taxonomy): Bacteria > Thermosulfidibacterota > Thermosulfidibacteria > Thermosulfidibacterales > B14-G1 > B14-G1. Next base: position 534 of record QMPS01000207.1, on the reverse strand, counting down.
GGTCTCTTTGCTATCCTGGGCCACTGCTATTCGCCTTTCTTGGGCTTCAAAGGGGGTAAGGGGGTGGCTACAGGGTTAGGGGTCTATCTGGCCCTCTCTCCTTTGGCGGTTCTTATAGCGGCGGTGGTCTTTGGACTGATCATCTGGCGCTTTCGCTATGTTTCTTTAGCGTCTCTTAGTGCTGCATGGGTTATGGTGCCCCTCATCTATCTGGTGCAGAAGAGCCCTTTGCTCACCCTCTTCACAGCTATCATAGCCCTGCTCATCACCTGGCGGCACAGGGCCAACATCCAGCGTCTCCTCAGGGGGGAGGAACCCAGGTTCTTTTGAGGCGGTTCAATGTTCCGGGTTCAAGGTTCCGGGTTTTCTGAGTTTTAAACGTTGAACTTAGAACTTTGAACCCTGTTCTCCGAGTCCCTCTTCGTACCCCTCCAGGAGGCAGGCCTTGGCAGGTTTCTTTTTGGGGTAGAGAACTCTGGGGCTTAGCCACATCTCCAGGAGATGGTCCTTTTTGTCTTTGGTCTTAGTTATACG
>QMPS01000206.1 GCA_003648675.1 Aquificota bacterium | reverse complement strand
TTACACTAGAATCGGCTCTAAAACAAGATGGAGGTTGAAACCCGTGCTCATAGAGACACCCTTATACCTGACCCCTCAATGTGTAGCATTAGGTTCTAAGTACTTCCCCATATTCTGGCTGGCCACAGACCCTCCCATTCTAGTGGAGGGGGGCGTCTCAGCAGTGATTCCCCCGGCCCTGAAACAGATGAAAGAGCTCAATCTCATCTATCCCAACACTCTAGTTCTCCTTCACGAGCACAACGACCACGTCTTGGGAGTCCCTCCCCTGATGGAAAAATTACCCACCTTAGAGGCCGTGGGCACCCACGAAACCGCACAGCTTCTATCCAAGGAGAAAGTGATAGAAGGCTACCGCCAAGCCGACCGATTCTTCACCAGGGTGTTGAAGGAACATGGAGAAGGAGAAGAGACCAACTGGAAAGACTTCCCCTCTGTCTCCACCTTGGAGGAGTGCCCCCTCCCAACCGGAATCCATACACTATCCACCCCAGGCCACAGCCCGGGCTCCTGCGCCCTATTCTGGGAAAAAGAGGGCATCCTCTTTGTCTCCGACTCCATGGGCTACTACTCCTCCCAGGGAAAGCATTTCCCCCTCTTCTTTCAAAACCTTGAACTTTATCTAGAATCCATAGAGAAAATGGCAGAGTTGAGCCCTTCCATTCTTGTCTTGGGACATCTCCAGTGTTTCAAAGGGGAAGAGGTGGCCATGGCATTTCACAGGTCCAGGGAAGAGGCACTGAAATTAGCCGACAGAGTGAAGAAGGCAGGCGAGAAAGCAGAGGAAATGGTCTTTCATGCCATCCACCAAGACGAACTCATCACCTTCTACCTTAGAGACGTGATTCGGGAGTGCGCCCGGCTTTTGGTGAAAAGGGCTCTGGATCTGTAGGAGAAGCCATGCATCTCTCCTTCCATCTCTACATCACCACTCTGGCCAAAGTGGCCGTCATGGTCTTCGGAGGGGTGATCCTGGGAAAGGTTCTGGAAGAAAAGGGCTGGACCCGATTCTTCCGCCACTTCACCCGACCCATTCTGAGAGGAGCCCACCTCCCCCTGTGCTGCGAAGGCGCCCTCATAACCGCCCTGGTTTCGGGTTTCGCCGGAGATGCCCTCCTTTCCCTACACTACCGGGACCAGGAACTCACACCAAAACAGGTGGTCTTGGCATCCATGATCCTCAATCTCCCCCTCCTTCTCTCCTTCGTTCCACTGCTAGTGGGAATCGTCTACCCCCTCACTGGTTGGGTGGGATTGGCCTACCTGGGAACCCAAATCACTGCCAGTCTGGGGCTCATGATGGTGGCCATGGGCATAGGCCGCTCAACCTTCCCCCCCACCACTGACGAGGTAGTAAGAGACGGCGAAGAAGGGCCAGAGCCCACCATCCTCCAAGTCCTCAAGAACGCCACCCTAGAAGCTGCCAAGGTAACCTTCAGAATCCTCATCATCGCAGGTCCAGTCATGGGACTGGTGTTCTATTTAGTAAATACAGGCTTTTTCCAGAGTTTCCAAAAGAACCTGGCTTCATATATTCACTTCCCCGGCCTCTCCCCCCAGGCCCTAGCCGTCACTGCTGCCCATGCCCTCCACATCGCAGGAGGTGCTGCCGTGGCGGGGGGACTCCTCAAAGCCACTCTAGTAACCCCCAAAGAAGCCCTTCTGGCCATGGTCTTAGGAAACGCCGTAGGAACGCCCTTTAGGAGTTTAAGAATGGCTTTACCTCGCTACTTGGCCCTCTACCCCCCCAGACTGGCCATAACCATCATCCTGTGCACCCAGGGCATCAGAGTCTTTATGGTCTTAACCCTCTACTTCCTCATCCTCTGGCTCTGGTAAAGGGATCTCCACCTCCAACCACGGAGCGTGTTGCTGGGCGCCATAAACATCGGTGTCACCGACACCCCCCGAAGGCACAGGCCTCACTATCGTGGCTTTAACAGCCCTAGCAGCGGGAACAAAAACCAGATGAAGAACATGTTCCACGGGCAAGTTATAGAGACGGGCCACCAAACCTCGGGTTATGACCCCCGAAGATCTCACCATCTCGAATATCTCTTTGTCAGGAAAGATGATATCAAAGGTGAGCTCAAAAGGACCCGCATTCTTGCTCCTGATGACCTCCGCCAGATCTGCCAGCCTGACCCTTTCCACAACCTTCCCCCTTGCTATACTCCCTCCGTCCCCTTAATCTTGAAAGAAAAAGGGGAGAAAAACAACTATGGGAAAGGTAGAAGAGCTGTACCAGTGGTTTTATCAAAAACGAGTAGAAAAGTGCGCCCAAGCCCTAGAAAGGAACGGCTTCCAGGCTCAGGTCTTTTCCGACACATCTTCTGCGGTAGATCACATCTTGGAAATATGCAAGGATGCCCAGACCATTGGCTTCGGAGGTTCCCTCACCCTGGCCCAGCTCGGCATCTATAAAGCCCTAAAAGCCTCAGGCAAAACCCTCCTCAACCACGGGCTCCCCAATCTCACTCTCCAGGAGAAGATGGAAATCCTACGCCAGCAACAGACATGCCAACTCTTTCTCACATCCACCAACGCTGTAACTCTGGACGGAAAACTGGTGAACATAGACGGCACAGGGAACCGGGTGAGCGCCATGACCTTTGGACCCGAGAAAGTGGTGGTGGTGACAGGAGCAAACAAGATCGTACCCGACGTCCACACGGCTATACAAAGGATCAAAGAGTACGCAGCTCCCATGAATGCCAAAAGACTGGACTTCGACACACCCTGCGCCAACACAGGCTTCTGCGCCGACTGTTCCTCCCCCCGACGTATCTGCAACATAGTCACCATTCTAGAGAAGTGTCCGCCCCGCACCCCCATCCACGTCATCCTGGTAGCCCAAAGCCTGGGGCTGTAGTCCACCCCCCCAACTCAGAGGACAGAATTCCGAAGAGGGGCCTCAACCCACTTCCATGAATTCCACTCTGAAAGGCTCCAAGGGATCCTCCACCTTCACCAGGTGATGAACGTTGAAGGAATAGGCGGGCCCCATGGGAATGTCAGAGGGCGAATAGAGAAGAGCCAGATTCCCCGCCGTAGCCTTCCTCCCTCGGTAGTGATAGTGCATCAGGAAAGACCTAGCAAAGGAGCAGATAGCCTGTGCCTCTTCCTGGGTGGGAGCCACTGCCTCAAAAACCAATCCGAGTTCGTGGGAAGAAGTCTCCTTCACAGGCTCCAGGGAGCCCATGACTCCGTCCTTGCCGTAAACATGGAACAAGACCCGCCACCCTCCGCAACCGAAATACTCCTCCAAAGCCCTCCGAGTAGCCCCTTGCCACTCCTCCACCCGAGAGAGCATAACGGGATCCCGAATCCCGGCGATGAAGATGGAACGATAGGCCTCCTGACAAGCCCCC
>QMPS01000205.1 GCA_003648675.1 Aquificota bacterium | reverse complement strand
GTGCTGTAGAGGCCTCCTCCACTGGGAGGGGGGCCGGCTTAGGGGTCTAACCCTCCTCCCAGGGGAGACAGGGGTCTTCCCCCCAGCCATGGTCAGGCCCTACCTGGGTCTGGGGTTGGAACCCGGCCACCCCGGCTTCAAAGTCATAGCCCACCAGCTCAAAGCCCAAGACTGCCCCCACCTAAAAGGAGACTCCTGCAGCATCTACGATAAACGCCCCTCAGCCTGCCGGCAGTTCCCCTTCAACCTGGACCCGGGGCCCGGGGGTGAGATGCTATTGGGGGTGGACCTCAACTGTCCCGCTGCACAGGAGTTAACAAGGGAGGACCTGGAGGGGAGCAGAGTGCCAGGGCTGGAGTCTGCCAGCAGGCTCTACCGGGTGAAGAGGGAGGCCCGGGAAAACGAGGACCAGCTATGGGTCTACGACCTGGAATCCGAGTCCTGGAGCCGCTGGACCCGGGGACGCTAGAACCCCGTGGTGGCGTCCTTAACCGTGGGGATCACCCTCTCCACCACCAAGACGCTTCCACTGCTGGGCTGGAGCCCCAACCGGAGCTCCTCGTAGGGGTGGGCGTATACATCGCTCATAGAGCTCTGGGCGGGGTCCACCTCGGACTTGTCCAGCTGGGTGAGATCTATCACCACCTTGAACTTCTCCCCCTCCTCCAACATCGAGTCCCCGTCCCCCGTCACGCCCTTCACAGTGGTCACCGTCCCGTTGGACTCGTAGACTGAGGCGTGGCACCTGGGGTTGGTGTAGGTGACCACCAGCTCCCCCTCACCCATGTCGATGGGCTCTCCCCCGCCGGCGAGCCTCACGTAGAGGGTGAGCTTGGTGAGGCAGACGGCGGACTGGGGCCCCGTGAGGTTGGTGAATGAGCCTATGAGGCCCGAGTCCAAGGCCAGTGCGCTGCTGGCCTCCGACATACTGCCCGCCACCACCGACTGAGCCCTCTCAGCTGAGAGGAACCCCATGTTGAGGACGATGAAGGCCAGGGCAGAGGAGGTTATGACGAAGGCCACCAATATGATGGCCGTCTCAAGACCCGTTAAACCTCTCTTAGCCATTCCCACCCCTGGATCCAGCTTTCAAAGCTGTTAGAAGCCGATGTGTGTACCCGTGCCCCACAACCCCCTTAAACGGGCCCCGAGTCCTCGATGATTCGCTCTATGTCCTCCAGCTTCTCCCGCAGCCATTTCCGGAGTTCCCGGATCTTTCTCTGCCTCTCCTCCCAGGCATCCAAGTCTATGTGGCTTAGGATGGCCTGCTCCACCAGCTGCTGGAGGAGCTTGGGGTCCAGGGCATCCAGCTCCACCGAGCGGTCCCCGTACTCACTCATAAAGCCCTCTGCCCGGGCGTCGCTCCTCTTCACCGGCATGGGGGGGAGGCGGTGCCTCTTGATCTGGTCCAGGGTGAGGGCTACCCGCACCACCTTGAAGTCCCTGGCCCCATACCTGGACAGCCTCTCCTCCAGGTCCCTCTCGATGTCCACCCCGCTGGGGTCGAAGTCCCCGAAATACAACACCACCTTGGGCTTCCCCCCCAACCGGTTCTCCATGTACCGCGCCATCTCCCGCACATAGCTGTAGCTGGGATACCCCCGGGTGGGGAAGGTGCGAACCGAATACCTATTGGCCACCATGCTTACCAGCCGGCTCAAGGCGTCCTTCTCCAGGCTTATAAGGAGGTGGACGGGCTGGTCCTCCCACATGGGCATGGTGAAACCCTTCCAGCTGTCCTGGAGCCCCCTCAGCTTATAGGCCAGATACTCCTGGGCGGAGGAGTAGCCCACATCCCCCCTCCCCAAAACCCTCCTACTCCGATCCTCCAAACAGTTGGGGGGGAGGTCCCCCCGCTCCCGGGCCCTCACCATTATGCGGCTGAGCCGCTTGTAGCTGTTAACCGTGTTGGGGATGATGAGCTGGGCCACCAGCCGGTAGTATAGCTGCCTCAGGGTTATGGCCGTCTCATACTGGGAGAGGATGCGGCGGGAGACGGCCACCACCTCTTCGTAGCTGGGGAGCCGGGGCTTCATCCAAGAATATTATGAGCCCCGAGGATTTAAACCACTCAGGGCCCCACCCCTATTTACAATAAATACTATCCCTCGCAAGGTTTTTAATGGAAATCCCAGTATGCTTTGCCCTGGAATGTCGATGCGAAGAGCTACACCAGTGGAAATCATAAATGGGAACAGTTTCAGGCTCCGAACCGACGCCATCATAGTCTTGGATGGTGTGGAGGCGCCGGACATCAACACCCCCGAGGGACAAAAAGCCAGGGACAAGCTGGCAGAGCTGGTCCTGAAGAAGAAGGTGGAGTACGAGACCACTGAGTGGACCCCCATGGGCCAGACCAGAGCCCGGGTTACCCGGGATGGCCTGGACATCAACGAGGAGATGCGCAAGTTCATCGAGTCCCTGGGCTGAGAGAACAGAGTTTTAACCTGTTCCCCCCCACTCTATTGTGGATCACTTTGAATACTCTACTCTGGGCCTCCCCCCGGCCATGGGAGGGTGAGTAGGGGTGTCACCCCTCCAAACCGCCCTAGGCCTACTCCTCTCCCTCCTAGGCGCCTCCATCAGCATCTACTGGTACATATACTGGCAGAGAAACTACAGAGGCCAACTCCTAACCCAGGGGCCCTACGCCGTGGTCCGCCACCCCTTCTACACCGGCTTCACCCTCATCTCACTGGGCTTGGCCCTTATGCTCCCCGTCTTCGAGACCAGACTCCTACTGGTTATCACCCTGGCAACCCTCAGCGTCTTCATACCCCGCGAGGAGGAGGAGCTCCAAGCCAGGTTCGGCCAGGAATACTTGGACTACATGAAACGCGTCAAGTGGAGGCTGGTCCCCCATGTCTACTAGTAGGGGGCTCAGGGAGGTGGCCGCCGGCCTGGTTAGGCGTGGGGGCAGGCTCCTGGTGGCCCAGAGGAGGAGGGGCGACACCCACCCGTTGAAGTGGGAGTTCCCCGGCGGAACGGTTAGACCGGGGGAGACCACGTGGGAGGCTGTGGCCCGGGAGATACGGGAGGAGCTGGGCCTGGAGGTGAGGGAGGCGGCCTACCTGGGCTCCTGCCTAGACCCCCCCTTCAGGATACACTACCACCTGGCGGACTACGTCTCGGGGGAGGTGCGGCTCAGGGCCCATGAGGAGGCCAGGTGGGTGGAGCCCAGGGAGCTGTTGGGCCTGGACCTGCTGCCAGGCGACAGGGTGCTGGTGGAGAGGCTCATTGATGCGGAGGGGAGGGGGTTGACCCTTGTCTGAGGACATGGTGAATTACTATCGGGAGAGGGCGAGGGAGTACGAGGAGGTCTACCGGTGGAGGGACCCCCACCGCCAGGAGGAGCAGGCGGCCATGGAGAGGGCCCTCC
>QMPS01000204.1 GCA_003648675.1 Aquificota bacterium | reverse complement strand
GTGTCTACCCTCCTCCCCACCTCCAAAGGCCCCTGCCTTCTTTCCACCCAGAAAGGAAGAAACGCCTGTTATCAGGTCCTCTTCACCGTATTCAGGCCCATTCAAAATCCACTCTATATCCCGGCCAGTGAAAGAAGCCAGAGACGAAGATGCCACCTTTTCCCTCTCCACCTTGGATGGTCTAAACTCCCGAACAGGACCACGGCAAGCCTTCCGGCTTTGATTCTTCACGACTCTGATCTCTTTGGAAGCCTTGGAGACAGTTGCTATCTCCTTTACCCTAGGCTTCACCACAGCCCTTTTCCTCTTCACTGGAGAAGTTACTCTGGAAGCAGCTTCCACCTCTTTGGTTAGCCTTTTCTTATGGGACCTAACCGTCAGCCCTTCTTCTCTTCCTTCCAAAAGCCTCACTTGATAGATCCCCAACGCCCCTTTCTTAGCCTCATGCAACGAATAAAAGAACCCCTGGGGCAATAGGGAAATCCCATAGGCCAGTAACCCATGGATTAACAGGGAGGCAATGTAGAAGCACCAGCTCTTATTTCCCAGTCCCAGCAACTCTTCTCCTCCCAGCCCCCGGAGATAAAGGGGCCAAAAGGAGAAGTTCCCCAGCCCATCCCCGAGGGCCTGCGGCCCAATGGCCGCGGGGAATTCCCTGGGTCGGTCTCCTGGCTCCCGGATCACCCTACTCACCGCCCCTTCCCAGGGCTACAGGCCCCAGTGGGCAGATGCGGCTTTCGTCCCCGGTCACAGTGGCGGGTCCGCGCCGGACTTTCACCGGACTTCCCGTCACCCAGGGGTTCCGAGAAATGATTTACTCCACTGAAGGGACAGAGGCAAGGGTTGAAAGGTTTATGGCCACATCCCGCCCCCTAACCAGCCTCCAAGCCAGCCTCCCTGAGCACGTTACTGATGTCTTCCGGCAAAGGAGAGGCAAACGTCATCCCCTCCCCTGTAACGGGATGGACGAATCTCATGCGGTGGTGATGGAGGGCCTGGCGACCCATGGCCTTTATGACTTCTTTCAGCGAAGGAGACAAATCCCGAGGCATCCTGCCGCCGTACACAGGATCTCCCACGATGGGATGACCTATGTAGTGCATGTGAACCCTAATCTGATGGGTCCGCCCCGTTTCTATTTTTACCTCCACCAAAGATAGTCCCGAACCAGAGGCCAGGACACGATAGTGAGTAACGGCTTCCTTTCCTTCCTCCACTACGGCCATCTTCTTCCTATGGATGGGATGGCGAGCCAGACAGGTGCGGATGGTGCCCTCCAAAAGCCTAGGACAACCGTAAACCAGGGCCAGATACACTTTCTCCACCTGCTGGGACTGGAACTGATCCACCAGGGCCTGATGAGTGGCCTCGTCTTTTGCCACCACAAGGAGGCCAGAAGTATCCTTGTCCAGGCGATGGACGATGCCGGGACGCTCCACCCCACCGATACCCTTCAAGTCTCCACAGTGAGCCAGAAGGGCATTCACCAGGGTGTCATTCTCGTGGCCTGGAGCAGGATGGACCACCAATCCAGCAGGCTTGTCCAAAACCAGGAGATGCTCGTCTTCATAAAAGATGGGCAACTCCATACTCAATGGCACGAGCTCCAGGGTTTTAGGGGGTGGAATGGTCACCTCTATCACATCCCCTCCCTTCACCTTCTGACCACCCTTCTTGGCCTGGACGCCGCCCACCTTCACCAGTCCCTCTTCGATGAGCCCTTTGATCCTGCTGCGGGTGAAACCCTCCAGACGGGTCTCCAGGAAGCGATCCAGCCTGACGCCGGCATCCCCCTCCTCCACCACAAACCGCCGAATATCCTCCGTCATGAATCCTACCGCCCCTTCCCTAGAACCCCATCAACACCAATGAAAATCACACAGGAGGCTTCCGTCTTCAATTCTTCCAAGCCATTGTCCTAGCCCTCCTTACAAAGAAAACAATGCCTCTTACTCTGTCATGTATCATAGCTAGGCAATTCTGAAAGGGTTCACACACCAGGAGTTTTCCAAAACCGTTCCCCCGGCCTCCATACTTTGAGACCGCTTATGTCAGAAAAATCTTTTTCATTGTACGTATAGAGAAGTTCAACTCCGTTGCTCACCAGAGTGGCCGCCAAATAAAGATCAAAAAGCCTAGCCCCTTTTATAGACTTACCTTCCATTTCCGAAAGAAAGAGCCTCACGGTCTCGGCGGCTGGTCTCAACACCGGAATGGTTTCCATGAAAGCCTGCACATACTTTTTAGTAGCCTGAGACGGCACGCCCCTCTTCGTCAGTGCCGCCGCCAACTCCACCAGATTCTGCTGGGTGGCCACGGCAGACTGCTTCTCCACCAGCCCGGTGAGGGTTTCCCTGGCCTCAGTGTGAAAGGGACTGTCTCTGTCAAGGAAATAAAAGAGGACATTAGTATCAATTCCTATCTTCATAAATCTCCTCCCGGGTGACAGGCTCTCCTCCCAGGGAGAGGACAGGAAGATTTCTTACCTTCTCAGCAGCCTTCCTCCCGCTTTTCTCCGCCAGGTACTTCTCCAAGGCCTCGTTCAGCAACTGGGTCAGGGGCTTACTCTCCTCCCTACTCAACCTATGAAGGCGCTCCCACAGCTCCTCTCTCACCCTTATGGACTTCACCGTGCTGCCCATAATACATCCTCCCATTGAGTAAGATTACACATAAGCTTTCATAAAATTTTGTCAACCTGGAATACTCGTGAAAATTTTGCCATCGCTTCAGCATGAGCTACTGGCTGTGACAAAACGCAACAAAGCAATTTTCAAAGACTTAGCTTCCCAACACGTCAGTATCAAGAGAGTAGTATATGACCGCGCCCCCAGCGTGGTGGCTCTGGCTGTAAATGGTTCGTAGACTTAATGGCCCAAATGGAGTATAATAAATATAAAGTGTCAGCCATCTACTTGGAAATAAGAGGGAAGAAATGATGCTCCTAAGCGGCTATAAACAACGTGTCCTAATAAAAGCCAACAGTTATTGGCCTAGCTCGACTAAGCCATGAGGTAGGAGGTCATAGTCATGAAGGAATATAGAAACATAGATGCTATCGTAGATGATAGTATGAGAACGCCCAGTATAATATGTAACCCCAAACAGGTTACTTATTCATTACGTTTATCACGTGTTCCGCAGACCTTAGACAAGGTTTCCCTAGCCTCAATCCGTGAGTTTTGAGGGTCCATTTCCCGCATAACCCATTTAAAGCACAGGATATATCTGGTATACTCACCCGGACAAAAATTTCACCGAGCTATAACCATTTCTGGTGTATGGGCACTTTGAAAAAAGTGGCGCATCCTGCTGAGATAGTTCCACCAAAACAACTCAGCAAAGGAGGACACGCCACATGGAAAAGAATAGCCCGGTAGCACATGGGAGTC
>QMPS01000203.1 GCA_003648675.1 Aquificota bacterium | reverse complement strand
GATTTCAGGTACTATGCCATAGCAGATGGGATAATGGCTCTTTTGACAAGGCATCCGGGAAGGGTGAAAGGGATAGAAGGCAGAAGAAAGAAAGGATTTACAGCTCACATTGGGGTTGGTGCCCGACGGCTGAAAAATTGGGGGAACTCCTGGTTGGAGCTTTGGTTGCGTTTCCTCTCAGAGGATTATAAAAATTTTTTCCGAAAATGCTTGCCCATTTTGCCTTTGGACATGGAAGGCGGTTTTCTTCTGGGGTCCAGCAGGAAGGAGGGTCAAGATGGGGAAGAGGAAGGCTGTGGTCACAGGATTGGGCGCTATCACACCTCTGGGCATGACAGTGGAAGAGAGTTGGAAGAGTCTTTGCTCAGGGAGATCGGGTATTAAGCCCATCACCCATTTCGACCCCTCTTTTTTGAAGTGTCGGATAGCAGGGACCATCCCTGATTTTGATCCCCTGAAATTTTTGGACAGGAAGCTTGCCAAGAGGATGGACCGCATGTCTCAACTTTTTGTCTCCGCTGCTCTGATGGCTGTGGAGGACGCCCGTTTCAGCGTACAAAAGGTAGAGGAGTACAGGGTGGGGATTGTGGGAGCCAGTGCTTTGGGGGCATGTGAAACGTTTGAGAAGGGCTGTGCTATGACTTTCTCAGGCAGGCCACAAAGGGTCTCCCCTTTCTTTGTAGTCAACGTTGCTGCGAACACAACCGCAGGGGAGTTGGCCATTTTGTTGGGGGCAAAGGGCCCTCAGTACTTTCTTCAAGAGGCTTGCGCTGCCGGTACCAAGGCAATAGGCACGGCGGCCAAACTTATAGAGTGGAACTATGCGGACGTGGTGATTGTGAGCGCAGCGGATGCAGGGGTGACTCCAACTGTGATGGCGGGGCTGGACAAAACCAATGCCCTTGCCGATTCCCGATGGAACGAGGAGCCTCAGAGTGCCAGCAGACCTTTTGACAGAGATCGGAGTGGGTTCGTGGCCAGCGAGGGAGCTGGGGCCCTTGTTGTGGAAGAGTATGCTCATGCCTTGAATAGAGGTGCCCATATATATGCTGAGGTGGCGGGATTCAGTGCCACTTGCGATGCTCATCATGTTACTGCTCCCGACCCCGAGGGCCGAGGCGCAGCCCAGTGCATGAGGTTGGCCATTGCGGATGCGGGACTTTCATGTGAAGAGGTGGAGTACATAAATGCCCATGGTACTTCTACACCTGCTAACGATGTTATGGAGACCAAGGTCATCAAAGAGGTCTTTGGAGAGTATGCCTACAGAATTCCTGTTTCGTCCAATAAGTCTATGATAGGCCATCTATGGGGTGGGGCGGGTGCTGTTGAAGCCATCTTCACCATCAAGACTCTGAATACAGGCATTATACCCCCCACAATTAACCTGGATCATCCAGATCCACTTTGCGACCTGGACTATGTACCCAATACATCCCGAAGAGCTAGGGTACGCATTGCTTTGAAGAACTCCTTTGGTTTTGGTGGTATAAACGCCTCTCTGGTTTTGCGGCATGAGGCGTGAGTTTGCATAGGAGGTGGGGCCATGAGTTACAATTCGAAGCAGTTTGCAGAGTTTTTTGAGTATGGATTCACCTACATTGAAGGTTTTATGAGAAGTGTGCGCCGCTACCCAAATAAGCCTGCCCTTTACTGCACGACACACAATCGAGAGTGGACCTACTCCCAGTTGAATCAGGAGGTGAATCGGTTGGCTCATGCCTTGAGGGCCTGCGGTGTTGAGCAGCATGATGTGGTGATGTACCAGCTCATGAATTGTGCTGAATTCGCCTTCATATATCTCGCTTCTCAAAAGCTGGGTGCGGTCAATTCTCCCATCAACTTTCGGTTCTCCCCCGGTGAGACGGCATTCATTATTGACGAGAGCAAGCCCAGGGTCTTCTTCTACGACGCAAAGATCGCTGGCGCAGCCAAGGATGCCCTTATGCTTGCCAAGCATAGACCTGAGGTTGTGGTTGTTGTTGGCACTCAAGAGGGGGAGAGCCACTGTGGTTTCCTTTCTTACGAGGAGTTTGTCAAAGATGCCACTTCCTCTGAGCCGGGTTTACCAAAGATGCACGTGTACGATGAGGTCACCAGGCTCTTCACCTCTGGTACAACGGGTTTGCCCAAGGGTGTGCCTCTCAACCATATGAATGAGATTATGACTACCTATGATGTGGTGATGCATCTTGGGCTCAGCCACAAAGACGTAGTGATGAACCTGTCTCCGTGGTTCCATAGAGGAGGGCTACACATATTTGGTCCTTGCCCCGTCTTCTACGTGGGGGCTGAGGGTGTGGCCTTAAAAGTCTTCTCTCCTGGAGCCGCCTTGGATTGAGAAGCTTGGGGTGAGTTTCATTTGCGGAGTGCCCAGTATGTATCGTGCCATGGTAGAGGAGCAGTCTTTCAGGCCAAGAGACCTGAGTACTCTTAGGGGCATTGTTAGTATGGGAGCCCCTCTGGAGAGGGAGCTTTGTATCGAGCTTCAAAAGGCTTTTACACCAAATGTATTCAATGGATACGGCACAACAGAGACCTTTTGGAATACTTTGCTGCTGCCCGACGACCTCCCTGATAAGGCAGGCACTGCGGGTAGAGCCTGCATAGGCGACGAGGTTAGGGTTGTGAAGGTTTACGAGGGGAGGTTGGCGGATCCCGAGGAACTGGTGGAGCAGGACAATACAGAGGTGGGCGAGGTGATCGTGAGGACCACTAAAGGGAGCCTCACTTATTACAACAGGCCTGAAGAGCTGGAGAGAAAGGTGAACAAGGGCTGGTTCTACACAGGAGACCTGGCTACCTGGGATGAGGAGGGCTACATCACAATCGTTTCCAGGAAGGATGACATGGTGATTATGGCTGGAGAGAATGTCTATCCTATTCAGATAGAAGAGGTGATCAATCAGCATGAGAAGGTGGAGGACTGTGCTGTGATAGGGGTGCCCGACAAAAGAACAGGGCAGGCCCTGGCTGCCTATATAGTGAGGAAGGACCCTTATCTCACTGCAAAAGAGTTGAGGCACTATCTAAGGGACCATCCTATGATCTCCACTCACAAGATCCCCAAGTACTTTGCTTTTGTGGAGTCTCTTCCCATGACAGCCACTGGCAAGAAGCAGCACTATGTCCTTAGAAGGGAAGCCCCCAAAGACATGGAAAATGGGGTACTTAAGAGGATGTGAAAAAAATCTCCCGGAAAACCTCTTTGAGGGGTTGACGGCGGAAGTGGTCACGTCTATATTCCCTCTTCGCCCCGTTGGGGCGGATGGCTCTTTGACAAAGGGATATGGGGGTAGAGTTAAAAGAGAGAGGGCTGGGGTTGGACTTTAGCATGGAGGGTTTGATCCTGGCTCAGCGCGAACGCTGGCGGCGTGCCTAACACATGCAAG
>QMPS01000202.1 GCA_003648675.1 Aquificota bacterium | reverse complement strand
TTACTACTCACATAATGGCTGATTTTGACGCCCTGGCCTGCATGGTTGCGGCCAAGAAACTCTACCCCCAGGCCCATTTGGTCTTTCCAGGCTCCCAAGAGAAGAAGGTGAGGGACTACCTCAAGGAGTCTCCTTTTGCTTTGGAGTTTCTCAGTCCCTCTCAAATAGATCCTGAGGAAGTGGAGCTAATGATCATTGTGGACACCAAACTCAAGGAGCGTATCGGGGACCTGGCCAAAATAGTGGAACTGGGACGGGCTAAAGTCCACATCTACGATCATCACCCTGCCCATCCCCAGGACATAGAGGGGGATTTGGAGGTGGTGGACGAGGTGGGAGCAGCTACCACCCTCTTCGTGGAAATCTTCAAGAAGAGGGGCATCTCCCTCAGTCCTGATGAGGCCACCCTTTTAGCCCTGGGGATTTATGAAGACACGGGCTCTTTCACCTTCAACTCCACAACTCCCAGGGACCTTGAGGCTGCCGCTCATCTCCTGAGCCAGGGGGCCGATCTAAACTTTGTCTCTGACTATGTGAAGCGGGACTTGACGGCGGAACAGGTAGAGCTGCTCAACGAGATGATCCAGAACACTCAGATCTACACCATCCACGGTGTGGACGTGGCCATTACCACCATATCTCGGGAGAGGTACGTTGGAGACCTAGCCATCCTAGCCCACAAGTTGAAAGACATGGAGAACCTCAACGTTCTCTTTGTGCTGGCCAGGATGGACGACAGGATCACCCTCATTGCCAGGAGCAGGATAGAGGCTCTTGATGTGGGAGCTATCGCCGAGGAGTTTGGTGGCGGTGGTCACTCTACAGCTGCTTCGGCTGTGATAAAGGATCTCACTTTGGTTCAGGTGAAAGATAAGTTGATGGAGCTTCTCAAGGGGCATCTGGCCCTCACTAAAAGGGCCAAGGATATCATGACCTTGCCCCCCATCAGCGTCTCTCCCCAGGTGAGTATCCAAGAGGCTGAGAGGACCATGGTTAGGTTCAATATCAACTCTCTCCTGGTTATGGACGGAGGAAGGCTGCTGGGCATTATCACCCGCCAGACAGTAGAGAAGGCCATCTACCACCGGCTTCGTGATGCCCCTGTTCAGGACTACATGTCTACCGATTTCTACACCGTCTCCCCTGATACTCCCCTGGAGGAATTGGAGGAGATCATGTTGGAGAAAGGGCAGAGGATGGTCCCTGTGGTGAAGGAGGACAAGGTGATAGGGGTAGTCACCCGTGGGGAGCTTCTAAGGTCCCTTTATAGGGATCTCTCTACCAAACCCAAGCCCCTCAAAAAAGAGGGCAGGGAGCCCTTTGTTAAAAATGTCAAGGTGCTGATGAAGGATCGCCTCCCTCGGGACGTTTGGGACATCGTCCAGCAGGCAGGTAGGGTGGCGGAGCAGCTAGGTTACAATGTCTATCTGGTGGGGGGATTTGTCAGAGATCTCCTTTTAAGGGTGCCCAACCTGGACCTGGACATGGTAGTGGAGGGAGACGGGTTGATATACGCCGATGCTTTGGCTCAGGCCCTGGGGGGCAGGACAAATAAGCACGAGAGGTTCAAGACGGCTGTTGTGGTCCTACCCGACGGGAGAAAGATAGATGTGGCCACGGCCCGAATGGAATTCTACGAGGAACCCGGGGCCCTTCCCGAGGTGAGGGAGGGTTCTATAAAGAGGGATCTCTATCGGCGAGACTTCACCATCAACGCCATGGCTATAAAGCTGAACCAGCCCGAGGCCTTCACCCTCATAGATTTCTTCGGTGGCCAGAAGGATCTAAAGGAAAAAGTGATCAGGGTGATCCATAATCTTAGCTTCGTGGAAGATCCCACCCGGGCCTTCAGGGCCGTGCGCTTCGAGCAGCGCTATGGGTTTAAAATAGGGGGCCAGACGGAGAGACTGATAAAGCAAGCGGTAAAGCAGGGCCTGTTCCACCGAGTTTCGGGGGTAAGGCTGTACTCTGAGCTGAGGCAGATGCTCTCGGAGAAAGAACCTTTGAGGATGGTGGAGAGGATGGAGAAACTGGGACTTTTACCCTTCATTCACCCAAAACTCCACCTTACTCCCGAGATTAGGCAGCTTTTTGTTCGAGTGGATGAGGTGTTGGCCTGGTATGAGCTTCTGTTTATGGAGGAGAAAGCCGCCTCTTGGATTGTTTATATGGCTGCCCTCTTCAAAAGTCTCCCCACCAGAGAAGTGAAAGGCCTTTCCAAGAGGTTAGCTGTTCCTAAAAAGTACGCTCGAGTGCTGATAGAGGCCCACGAGAAGACCCCCCGCGCTGTCAAAGTCCTCTCATCCAGTAGACTGGATCCTTCCCAGATATATAGGCTTTTCAAGCCCTTAGCCTTGGAAACCCTGCTTTATACCATGGCCTATTCTCCCAAGGACGAGGTGAGGAAAGCTGTGTCCCTCTATCTCACCCAATTGCGTAAGGTGAAGACAGCTCTGTCGGGCAAGGATCTGGTGGCCATGGGGCTGGAGCCAGGCCCCATTTTCTCCAAAATACTGAACACCCTTTTGGCTGCTAGGTTGAGGGGCGAAGTTTCTTCCCGGGAAGAGGAGATAGAGCTGGTCAAGGAGATGGTGGAGAAAGAGAAGGAAGAGGTTGTGCATTGAAGGCCTTTACCGTCCATGGCCACTTCTACCAGCCTCCTCGGGAGAACCCCTGGCTTTATGAGGTTGAGCGCCAGGACTCGGCAGCTCCTTACCACGATTGGAACGAGAGGATCGCCAGGGAGTGTTATGAAAAGAATCTGCCCAACTATCCTCTTATTAGTTTCAATTTCGGTCCTACCCTTCTGCGGTGGATGGAGGAGAAAGCTCCTAAGGTCTATAGGGGCATCTTGGAAGGGGATAGGATCAGCTGTAGGGTTCGAGGGCATGGCAACGCTTTGGCCCAGTGTCATAACCATGTTATCATGCCTCTGGCCTCTCGAAGGGACAAGGAGATACAGGTGGCTTGGGGTGTAAGGGACTTTCAACTTCGCTTTGGACGCTCCCCTGAAGGCATGTGGCTTCCAGAGATGGCCGTGGATCTCAAAACCCTAGAGGTGCTGGCCGAGTATGGAATAAAATTTACCCTACTTGCGCCTCACCAGATTCGGATGTGGAGACCTTCGAGGAAGGCACCCTGGGAGCCTTTTAGTGAAGTTTTCTATCCCTTTCCATTGCGTCAGATACTGCCCAATGGAAGGCATTTATATATCTTCGTCTATCATAGGGAGATGGGAGAGGCTGTCAGTTTTGGTCGGGCCCTGGAAGATCCCCAGGCCCTTCTCGAACTCATAGAAAAACGTTTCTCCCCTATGAAAGATGGGCTGCTCCACTTCGCCACCGACGGGGAGACCTTTGGTCATCACAGAAAGAAAGGGGCCGAGATCCTAAAGG
>QMPS01000201.1 GCA_003648675.1 Aquificota bacterium | reverse complement strand
GGTCAGTACTTGACGATTGCGACGTTCACCGGGGATTTCCGGGCCACCTTTTCCGAGACGGAACCCAGGAGGATCCTCCTCACTCCTTTTTTGCCGTGGGCTCCCACCACCACCAGATCGGGCTTGGTCTCTTCCAGATAGTCTAGGATGGCGTCGAAAGGCTCACCGTTGAGGATTTTGGTTTCTGCCTCAATGCCGAACTTTCCTTCTATCTCTTCCTTCAGCTCATCCAGCTTCTTCACCGTCACTTCCTTCAGCTTGTCGTAGAGGGTGTGGAGGTCCAGCATCTCCTGGGCCAAACGGGGCATGGTCTCTTCAAGAACATGGACGAGTTCCACTTTGGCCCCGAACCTTTTGGCCTCTTCTCCAGCCCAATCCAGTACTTTGGGAGTGATGGCAGAAAAGTCTACGCAGACCACAATTTGCTTCAACTCCATGGCCACCTCCTTATTTCGTTAGCCCCTGGTACAGCCTCTGTTATCCTTCTGTGACAACCTTCACACATTCATATATCACTTCCATGAGCCTGTCCAGTTCTCCTTCAGGTATCACCAAAGGAGGCATGATCACTATCACGTCTCCCAAGGGCCTTATAGCTACTCCTTTATCCCGGGCCTTGTAGATGACCTGGAACCCTACTGTTTCTTCCCTGGGATAGGGCTCTTTGGTGGCTTTGTCCTTCACCAGCTCTATCCCTGCCACCAGCCCTTTTTGCCTGGTGTCACCCACGTGGCTCAACTCCTGAAACTTTTCCAGCCACTGGGATAGAAGCTGGATTTTGGGGGGAAGCTGCTCCAGGGTCTTGTCTCTGTCGAAGATCTCAAGATTGGCCAGGGCTGCGGCACAGGCCAGCGGGTTACCCGTGTAGGAGTGGCCGTGGTAGAAGGTTTTTGTGTAGTCCCCCAGGAAGGAGGAGTAGATCTCCTCCGTAGTGAGGGTAGCGGCCAGGGGAAGGTATCCGTTGGTGATGCCCTTGGATAGAGCCATAATGTCCGGCCAGGCCTTTTCGTGTTCGCAGGCCCACATCTTACCTGTTCTGCCGAAGCCCATGGCCACTTCGTCCAGGATGAGGGGTACCCCGTATTTATCGGCGATTTCCCGGAGTCCTCTCATGTATCCCTGGGGCATGACGATCATCCCTGCAGCACCCTGGACAGCAGATTCTGATACGATGGCTATCACCTCGTCTCTGTGGCTTTCTACCATCTTTTCCAGCTCTTCCAGGCAGGCCAGGGCGCAAGCGGGGTAGCTCTTGTCCAAGGGACATCGGTAACAGTAGGGGGAGGGTGCATGGTAGGCTGGGAAGAGAAGGGGCCTGTAGATAGAGTGGAAGAGGTCTATCCCTCCAACGCTTACAGCTCCCAGAGTGTCCCCGTGGTAGGCGTTTTTCAGAGAGACGAAGCGGGTCTTTCCAGACACGCCTTTGTTGGTCCAATACTGGTAGGCTATTTTCAGAGCGATCTCCATGGCCGTGGATCCGTTGTCGGAGAAGAAGACCCGGGTGAGGTTTTCAGGGGTCTTTTCTACCAATCTTTCTGCCAGGAGGACGGCGGGGACATTGGCCATGCCCAACATGGTGGAGTGGGCGATTTTGTCTAGCTGGTCCTCTATAGCTTGATCTATCTCTGGTCTTCTGTGGCCGTGGAGGTTAACCCACAGGGAAGAAACGCCATCAATGTACCGGTTGCCCTGGGTATCTATCAGGTAGATGCCTTCTCCCCTTTCGATGATGAGGGGAGGACAGGAGGTGAAATCCGACATCTGGGTGAAGGGATGCCAAAGGTATTGGAAGTCCTTTTTAGCCAGATCTTGGTACTCCATTTTCTCCCTCCTATGCAATCTCTCGCCCTTATAGAATGGGCAGAGGGAACCGTCAATTTGATTGTTTTTTCATGCCGAAGATCATCTCCCATCTGGCCAACAGGGGCTTAATCATCACGGAGAGGGGTAAAAGCGGTGGTATAAGGCTGGCCAGGAAACCAGAGGAGATCAGCATATATGAAGTGGTGGAAGCCATAGATGGTCCTCCTTTGCTCAACATTTGCATGACTAGGCCCAATGAGTGCCCTCTTAATACCCGCTGCAAGGTCTACGATATGTGGAAAAAGGCCCAGGAATGTCTAGACGCTTTCCTCAAGGAGACCCATCTTGCCGAGGTGGAAGGCCCTTGTAGTAACGGCGACGAGAATCTTTCCAGCGAAGGGTCTTGAGCCTCTTAAGGGTTTCCAGCACCTCTTCGTGATATTCGCGGCGATAAAAGGGGAACTTCATGGCTTCCGGTGGCAGGAGCCTCAGGTACTGCTCCAGCAGCCTTATCCTCTCCTGAGGTGGAGGATGGTCTAGAAGAAACTTCTGCCAACTGTGGATCCTCCCGTGGTGTATACCCCTCAAGATTTCCATAACCTGGATGATTCCTTGGGGGTTGTAGCCTGCCCTATACTCGTAGATGAGTCCCAGGCGGTCGGCTTCCCTTTCGTTGGCCCTGGAGTAGCCCTGCATGGCCATGTTTATGATGAGTTTGATGGCGTTTTGGGTCAGGGGGCCTGCTTTTTCCCCCACGAATAGGGAGTAGAGGATACCGACCCCCAGGGCGATCTGGAGCCTCTTTACGGCATGGCGGGCCACTATATGGCCTATTTCGTGGCCCAAGACCCCTGCTAGCTGGGCAGTGTTGTCCAATTTCTCCAACATCCCCGTAAAGATGTAAACCCATCCTCCCGGGAGGGAGAAGGCATTTACATCTTTGCCCACTAGCACTTTGAAGTGGTAGGTGATGTCGTGGCGGTCGCAGACCCTGGCCAGTCTTTGGCCTACCTCCTCCACGTAATCGGCTGCGGGATGGTCTTTGAGAACGGGGTACTTCTTCTCCACTTGGCGGGCCACCTGGGCCCCTATGTTCACCTCTTCCTGGGTAGGGATGAGGACCAGCCCTCCCGGTCTGCCCGGCTCGGTAGTGGCGCATCCGTATGCCGAGATGATGGAGGCTAGGAGAAAAAGTACCCCCAGCGCCCTTTTGAACATGGGGTCATTTCCTCCTCATCTTCTCTATGTAAGGGGGCAGTACTCCCAGGGTGAGGGGTATTTCTATGTGTTTCCCCTCCCGTAAGACAGTGAAGGTGGCTGTGTCCCCTGGCTTCATGGTGGACAAGGAGGCCACGATGTCTTTGAGTCTCTTCACCGGTTTCCCATTCATGGCTACGATGATATCTCCCCCCAGGACCAACTGATCGCTGCCGTAGGAGATGATGCGGCTTCCTGCACGGATTCCGGCCTTGGCTGCCGGTGAGCCTGGGAAGACCTCGGCTACCAGGACCCCTTCCTTTACGGGAAGGTTAAAGAGCTCCGCCAGGGACTCGGTGATCTCCATGCCAGTGAAGCCCAGCCAGGGTCTCACGGGGTGGCC
>QMPS01000200.1 GCA_003648675.1 Aquificota bacterium | reverse complement strand
TTAGGGGTCTGTGGAGTTTCACCTGAAATCCTTCGTGTCAGGGAGGTGTTTGCCATGAGTAGAGTGGGTCTTTTCGCGGTAGCGGCTGTTTTGCTGGCCTGGTGCGTAGGGGCCAGCGCCGAGGTGCCCATGAGCGAGGCCACCCAGGCCTGTGTTGAGTGCCACTGCCAGGTGACTCCTGGCATAGTGGCGGAGTGGGGGAAGAGTGTACATGCCCGTGTGACCCCTGCTCAGGCTTTGGCCAAACCCGAGCTGAAGCGGTGTGTCTCTGCTACTCAGGTGCCTAAGGATTCGGCTGGGGTGGTGGTGGGTTGTGCCGAGTGTCATACGGCCAATCCCCAGGTCCATGAAGACACCTTTGAGCATAACGGTTTCCAGGTCCACATAGTGGTGACGCCCAAAGATTGTGCCATTTGCCATCCCAAAGAGGTGGAGGAGTACGGTAAGAACATCATGTCCCACGCCTATGGGAACCTCATGAACAACCCTGTCCATCACAATCTTTTGGATACGGTGGACGGTTTCCAGGATTTTACCGGGGTTGAGACCGTTTATAAAACTCCTGATGCCGAGACCATGGCTGACTCCTGTCTTTACTGTCATGGCACCAAAGTGGAAGTGAAGGGCGTTAAGACTCGAGAGACCTCCATGGGGGAGATGGAGTTTCCCGTTTTGACGGGTTGGCCCGATCAAGGAGTGGGTAGGGTGAACCCCGATGGTTCACTGGGCTCCTGTAGCTCTTGCCACACCAGGCACGCCTTCTCTATAGAGATGGCCAGGAAGCCCTATACCTGCGCCGAGTGCCACAAGGGTCCCGATGTGCCTGCTTACAAAGTGTATATGGTGAGCAAGCATGGAAATATATACTACTCCATGGATAAGGACTGGGACTTTAAAAACGTGCCTTGGGTGGTGGGTAAAGATTTTACAGCGCCTACCTGTGCCACTTGCCATGCCAGTCTCATTGTGGACGAAGAGGGTAATGTCGTTGCCAAGAGGACTCATCAGATGAACGATAGGAGCCCCTGGCGGATCTTTGGTCTCATTTATGCCCATCCCCATCCCAAATCTGCCGACACTACCATTATCAAAAACAAAGGAGGTCTGCCTTTGCCCACTGAACTCACTGGCGAGCCTGTAGCCCAGTATCTCATTGATGCCAAAGAGATGGCTAAGCGTCGGGAAGCCATGAAGAGGGTGTGCATGGCCTGCCATGCCTCTAGCTGGGTGGGGGGACAGTTTGCCAGGTTTGAGCAGAGCATAGAGAGCACCAACGCCATGACCCTTACTGCTACTAAGATCCTCCTCAAGGCTTGGGAGACGGGAGTTGCCAAAGGGCTGGCCCAGGGTGATAGTGTCTTCAACGAGGCCATTGAGAAAAAGTGGGTTGAGCAGTGGCTCTTTTTCGCCAATTCCACCCGTTTCGCTTCGGCCATGGCTGGGGCCGATTACGGGGCCTTTGCCAATGGTCGTTGGTACATGAGCAAAAATGTCCAGGAGATGGCGGACTGGCTCCAGTTTAAGCTCCAGGGCCTGAAAGAGGCTCAGGGGGGCGAGGGAGTGAAAGGGAAGAAGTGAGTAATAGAGGGGCCAAAGGCCCCTCTATTCTCTGCTCTGGATGCTTGGTTTTTAGAGGATTTGTAAAAGCTGACAAAAATGACTTGCGTTATCCAGATTTTATGTTTATGTTAGTTAATAACAATTTTAGATTAGGAGGTTGGAGATGGCCGAGAGGTTGGAAGTGTATAAGTGTGAGGTTTGCGGTAACATAGTGGAGGTCCTCCATGGTGGTGTGGGGCAGTTGGTGTGCTGCGACAAGCCCATGGTTCACTTGGTAGAGGGTTCTGTGGATGCTGCTCAGGAGAAGCACGTGCCTGTGGTTGAAAAAGTGGAAGGCGGCTACAATGTGAAGGTGGGTAGTGTGGCCCATCCCATGGAGGAGAAGCACTATATAGAATGGATTGAACTTATCGCCGATGGCAAAGTTTACAGGCAGTTCTTGAAGCCCGGTGAGGCTCCTGAGGCTTTCTTCTCTGTGGATGCCCAGGAAGTGACGGCCAGGGAGTACTGCAATCTTCACGGTTTCTGGAAGAGCTGAGGTGAGAGACGGGTTTCCTGGTTCCCTTTTTATGATGGACAGAGAGTTGGGTTGGGAAAGGGTCTTTTCGCTATTGGAAGCAGCTGCATAGACCGACCGGGCCCTGGACCCTTTGTTCTTGAAGTCCAGGGCCTTCTTTTGTTTAGATGAGGAGCTGAAAAGGCTTATCGGTGCGATTTCAGTTTCTTAAATGCATTGGCTGAGGCAGGAGGAGATGGAAATGGAGAAGGTTTTCAGGGCGGTTAAAGTTACAGACAGGGTCTACTGGGTGGGAGTCGTAGATTGGGCTTTGAGGAATTTTCATGGCTACACTACCCACGAGGGTTCAACTTACAACGCCTATTTGATTTTGGCGGACAAAGTGACCCTCATAGACACGGTCAAAGCGCCCTTCAAAGATGAGATGATGGCCCGGGTGGCCAGCGTTATAGATCCTCGAAAGATAGACTACGTTGTGTCTAACCATTCGGAAATGGATCATTCGGGCTCCCTGCCGTGGATGGTGGAGCAGGTGAGGCCCGAAAAGGTCTTCGCTTCTGTTATGGGGACTAAGACCCTTAAAGAGCTTTTTCACTGGGATGTGGAGGTGGTGCCCGTAAAAACGGGGGACACCCTGGATCTGGGGGATATGAAGCTCTCTTTCATAGAGACCAGAATGCTTCACTGGCCCGATAGCATGTTTTCTTATCTGGAAGAGGAGGGGGTCCTCTTTTCCCAGGATGCCTTTGCCATGCATCTGGCATCCAGTGAGATCTTTGCCGATGAATTGGATAGGGACCTGTTGGAGAGGGAGGCGGCTACCTACTATGCCAACATTCTTTTGCCTTACTCCCCCTTGATTCTGAAGCTTCTAAAGCAGGTGAATGAGATGGGCTTAAAACCTAAAGTGGTGGCCACGGACCATGGACCCATCTGGAGGCGGGGGGAGGATATTGCCTGGATCTTGGGCCTCTATGAGAAGTGGGCCCTCCAGAAGCCTACCGGAAAGGCTGTGGTGGTTTACGACACCATGTGGGGCAGCACCGATCTTATGGCCAAGACTTTGGCCGATGGCCTGGCCTCCGGTGGGGCCCTGGTAAAGCTCATGCCCCTGGGTGGCTCCCACAGGAGTGATGTGGCCGCTGAAATTCTAGATGCGGGTGCTTTACTGGTTGGTTCTCCCACCTTGAACAACAACGTGTTCCCTTCCGTGGCCGATATTCTCACCTATCTTAAAGGGCTAAGGCCCCAGAACCTCATAGGTGTGGCCTTTGGCTCTTATGGATGGAGCGGTGAGTCGGTGAAGCAGGTGAGGGAGGTCCTGGATGC
>QMPS01000199.1 GCA_003648675.1 Aquificota bacterium | reverse complement strand
TAGTTCTGGAGGCTATGGAGTTTCCCGAGCCAGTCATTTCTGTGGCCATTGAGCCTAAGACCAGGGCTGACCAGGACAAGCTGGGCATGGCCTTGGCTCGCCTGGCCCAGGAGGATCCTAGCTTCAAGGTGAAGGTGGACGAAGAGACGGGAGAGACCATCATCTCCGGCATGGGCGAGCTCCATCTGGAGATCATCGTGGACCGTCTCCGCCGTGAGTTTGGGGTGGAGGCTAATGTGGGCAGACCCCAGGTAGCCTACAGGGAGACCATACGTCGGAGGGCTAAGGCTGAGGGTCGCTATGTGAAGCAGACGGGCGGTCGTGGTCAGTACGGTGTGGTCTTCCTGGAGTTGGAGCCTTTAGAGTCCGGTTCCGGTTTTGTCTTTGAAGACAAGATCGTGGGAGGTGCCATTCCCAAAGAGTACATCCCTGCTGTGGAGAAAGGGGTAAGGGATGCTGCTGAGACGGGAGTTCTGTCAGGTTATCCCATGGTGGATTTAAAGGTGATTCTCTACGACGGGTCCTATCACGAGGTGGACTCTTCTGAGATGGCTTTTAAGATCGCTGCTTCCATGGCCTTCAAGGAGGCTGTTCAAAAGGCTCAACCTGTGCTTTTGGAGCCCATGATGAAGGTGGAAGTGGTGGTGCCTGAGGAGTACATGGGTGATGTGATAGGAGACCTCAACTCCCGTCGTGGTAGGATCCAAGGTATAGATGAGAAAAGAAATGCCAAGGTTATAACCGCCCTGGTGCCTCTGGCCGAGATGTTCGGCTACGCAACTACCCTCCGTTCTTTAACCCAAGGAAGGGGAACTTACACCATGCAGTTCTCCCATTACGAGGAAGTGCCCAGCAACGTGGTTCAGGAGGTGATAGGGAGGCGTATGGCCAAGGTCTAGGCTCTTAATCAGGAAGGGGATGTGAGAGGGACCGCCCCTCGGTGGATGGGAGCGGCCCCTGTAGTCTGAAGGATAGGGCAGACTTGAGGAAGGAGGTAATAAAGCATGGGAAAGGCGAAATTTGAGCGGACGAAGCCTCACGTAAACATAGGGACGATAGGGCACGTGGACCATGGCAAGACGACATTGACGGCGGCGATTACGAAGGTGCTGGCGACGAAGGGGTGGGCGGACTACACGCCCTTTGAAGAGATAGACAAGGCGCCTGAGGAGAGGGAGAGGGGTGTTACGATTAATGTGGCGCATATAGAGTATGAGACGGCGAAGAGGCACTATGCGCACATAGACTGTCCTGGTCATGCTGACTACATCAAGAACATGATAACGGGTGCTGCTCAGATGGACGGGGCGGTACTGGTGGTGAGTGCGGCGGATGGGCCTATGCCCCAGACGAGGGAGCACGTATTGTTGGCGAGGCAGGTGAACGTGCCAGCGATAGTGGTGTACATGAACAAGGTGGACATGGTGGATGACGAGGAGCTTTTGGACTTGGTGGAGCTGGAGATAAGGGAGTTATTGAGCAAGTATGAATTTCCTGGGGATGATATACCTGTGGTGCGTGGCAGTGCGTTGAAGGCATTGGAGTGTGGGTGTGGCAAAGAGGATTGTGAGTGGTGCAAGAGCATATGGGAGTTGCTGAATGCAGTTGATGAGTACATACCTGAGCCTGAGAGGCCTGTTGATCTGCCGTTTTTGATGCCGATAGAGGACATATTCAGCATAAGCGGGCGTGGTACGGTAGTGACGGGTAGGGTAGAGCGTGGGCGTATCAGGCCTGGAGAGGAAGTGGAGATAGTGGGATTGGGGCCGACGCGCAAGACGGTTGCGACGAGTGTGGAGATGTTCAGGAAGATTCTGGATGAGGGTTTGGCTGGAGACAACATAGGAGTACTTTTGAGGGGGATAGGGAAGGACGAGGTGAAGCGTGGTCAGGTATTGGCGCAACCTGGGAGCATCAAGCCGTATAGGAAGTTCAAGGCGGAGGTATACGTGTTGACGAAGGAGGAGGGAGGTAGGCACACGCCCTTTTTCACGGGTTATCGGCCGCAGTTTTACTTCAGGACGACGGACGTGACGGGGACGATAGTGTTGCCTGAGGGAGTGGAG
Source organism: Aquificota bacterium (assembly GCA_003648675.1). GTDB lineage: Bacteria > Thermosulfidibacterota > Thermosulfidibacteria > Thermosulfidibacterales > B14-G1 > B14-G1. The sequence goes on along the minus strand of QMPS01000199.1, from coordinate 1,344 downwards.
ATGGTGATGCCTGGAGACAACGTGAACATGGATGTGGAGTTGATATATCCTGTGGCGTTGGAGCCTGGTTTGAGGTTTGCGGTTAGGGAAGGCGGTCGGACGGTGGGAGCTGGTGTTGTGACCGAGGTGCTTGAGGATTAACCATGGGGCAGAAGATCAGGATAAAGCTCAAGGCTTATGATCATAAGGTGTTGGACAAATCTGCCGAGGAGATTGTGAAGACTGCGGTGAGGACAGGTGCTCGTGTGGTGGGGCCCGTGCCTTTGCCTACGGATATCAGCCGTTACACCGTGTTGAGGTCTCCTCACATAGATAAAAAGTCCAGGGAACAGTTTGAGATCAGGGTGCACAAGAGGCTTATAGAGCTTTTGGACCCCACCCCTGACACTATAGACGCTTTGATGAAGTTGGATCTGGCGGCAGGGGTGGACGTAGAGATCAAGTTGATGTGAGTAGGCCCTTATAACTGGGTTAAGGGGGAAAGCGGTGGAAGGAATTTTGGGAAGAAAACTGGGGATGACCCAGATATTTACGGAGGACGGGACGGTGGTGCCCGTCACGGTAATAGAGGCGGGTCCATGTGTGGTAGTGGCCAAGCGCACGGTAGAGCGGGACGGTTATACTGCTGTCCAGCTGGGATACTTGGAGCAGAAGCCTCATAGGGTGAACAGACCCATGATGGGCCACTTCCAGAAGAGTGAGGTGCCGCCTTTTAAGATCCTCAGAGAGTTTAGGGCTACTCCCCAGGAGGTGGAGGAGCTCAGGGAGGGCCAGAAGGTTACTGTGGAGATCTTCCAGCCCGGAGAAAAGGTGAAAGTGACGGGCAGGAGCAAGGGCCGGGGATTCCAGGGCGTCATGAAACGCCACGGCTTCGCGGGCTCTAGGGACTCCCACGGTGCCAGGTACCACAGGACTCCTGGTTCCATAGGCCAATGTACCTTTCCAGCCCGGGTCTTCAAGGGTCTCAAAATGCCCGGTCATATGGGCAACAGGAAGGTGACTATCCGGGGACTGGAGGTGGTGGAGGTACTGCCCGAAAAGAACCTCCTTCTGATTAAGGGAAGCGTTCCCGGACCTCGCAAGGGAGTGCTCATCATCAGGAAGGAAGGCAAGGAGTGAAGCCATGGCCATAGTGGAGATCATAGGTCGCGACGGTAGCAAGGTGGAGGAGAGGGCTGTAGCCGGGGATATTCTGGATGCTCCCCTGAGGAGGCATCTCCTCTATGAAGTGGTGAAGATGCAGCTGGCCTGCAGGAGGAGGGGTACGGCTTACACAAAGACCCGGGGAGAGGTCCGGGGTGGCGGCAGGAAGCCCTGGCGCCAGAAGGGTACAGGCAGGGCCAG
>QMPS01000198.1 GCA_003648675.1 Aquificota bacterium | reverse complement strand
GGTGTAAATCTTCCCCCAACAGATGCGGCCCAAAGACAACACCCCCTAAACCCCCACTGAAGGGCCTCCCTCACCCACTCGACCCACGGCAACTTCAAGGGTTTTCGACCCCTGGCACGGGGAAGACACAACCATGGCATGCCTCCACTTGGAGTCTTGAAACACGGCGAGACCATCTGGTTTGTTCCGATTGATGAACCACTGCAAAGGCGTTCGATCCCATAGGGCCCCCCATGCATAAGAGAACAAAACCCGAGTCTATGTGTGAAGGAGCCTACTACTCGAGATTTCTCTTGAGTAGGTGAGCCGCAGTGAATACCAGTGCCACCGTGTAGAGGGATAGAACTATGGCTTGGAGGGTTATGTCGCCGCCTGCTCCCATGGTGGTCTTGAATCCCTCCACCGAGTAGGTGAGAGGCAGCGCATATGCTAGGGGCCGTAGGAGGGCCGGCATCTCATCTATCGGTATGAATACTCCGCAGAGGAAGATCATGGGGAACCGGAAATAGTTGCTTAGGGTCTGGGCCTCGAATACCTCCTTAACGGAGACGGCCACCATGGCCCCCAGGGCTGAGTGAGCCAGCGCCGTGAGTACCTGTATAACTATGAAGCCCAGGATGTCGGCTATTTGGGCCCCCAAGACCAGGGTGGTTAGGAGAGTCATTACCGTTGAGATTACCAGCCCGAAGATGGCGCCCCCCAGTATCTTGGATAGTATGATTGTGTGGAGGCTTATTGGGGCGAGGAACAGGCGCTCCAGGGCTCCCACCCTCTTCTCGAAGGTGACCACAATGGCCTCCATGCTGGTGGTTCCAAACAGGCTGGCCAGGGCCACAAGGCCCGGGGCCAACTCCGTTAATCCCTCGGGGTTCCTCAGGCTGAATGAGAGGGCCAGAACCAAGGGGAAGAGGATGCCCCAGCTGATGTTTGGCGGCTTGAAGTAGTAGGCCTTGAGGTCCTTCTCAACGATGGCCAGCAACCCCTCCAACTCATCCCACGCTGTCATGGCTTTCCCTCCTTCTCCGATCTCATCTCCTCGGAGCTGAGACCTGTGAGCTTGACGAAGGCTTCCTCAAGGCTTGGCTGCAATGTGTTTATCTCTGTGATCTCGAAGCCATGCCTTTTGGAGAGCTGGCTGAGGGCGTAGATGGCCTCGGAAACATCACTGGTGTAGACTCTGACCTTGTCGCCTTGGAGGGTGACCTCATCGGCGGGTAGTCCCTCAAACAACTGGATTCCGAGGGGGTTTGAAGCCTTTAAGGAGGCTTCGAGGATGGGGGTCTCCCGGACCAAGGCCTCCAGCTCTCCAGGGGTACCCACCTTGACTATCCTTCCCCCCACCAAAATAGCCACCCTATCGCAGAGCTCCTCAGCCTCCTCTATATAATGGGTTGTGAGGAAAACAGTGACCCCCTCCTGCTTGAATCCCTGGATCATCTTTCTGAGATTCCTGGCGCTCATAATGTCCAGCCCACTGGTGGGCTCATCCAGGAAGACAATATCCGGGTCATGAACCAGGGCCGCAGCCAGCACAACTCTGCGCTTCAGCCCCTTGGAGAGCTTACCGAAGCCCCGGTTCCTGTAGTCTTTCAGCCCAAACATGTCTAGGAGACTCCCTATCTTCTCCTCCCTAGCCGCCCGGGGCACCTGGTAGAGCCTTGAGACGAATCTCAGGTTATCATACACGCTTAGCTCTGGGTAGAGGTTGGAGGTCTCGGGAACGACCCCGATCCTTTTCTTGATCTCCACTCTCTCACGCTTATTGTCGAGACCATCGATGACTGCTCTGCCGCTTGTCTGTTCTAAGAGTCCGGATAGTATTTTTATGGTGGTGGATTTCCCTGCCCCGTTGGGGCCTAGGTAGCCGAACACCTCGCCTCTCTCCACGTGGAAGGAAACGTTGCTGAGGGCGGGTTTTCCGTCGAATGTCTTGGTTAAACCCTCAACGAGTATCGAGGTCTCCATTTCCATACTTGAAGAGGGGGTGTTTAATCTAAGCTTATGGGTTCTACAGTTGTGAAGTTCATCTATCTGTTGGCGGTATGATCAGCCTCTGGGGGTTGCCTTTTTTAGTCTCCCTAGCTCCTCTAGGGTTTGCTCCGCTTCACGCCTCTCCCTCCGGAAGCTTTCCAGGGGTGCCCCTGGATGTCTACCCGCGTATATTTCAGCTTGGATGGCTAGTTCCAGCTTGTCGGCTGCCTCCACCAGACGCGCCTCCCACGTGGTTTGGCTCCGATACTCCTCCCAGCTCTCCTGGTATAGGCCTCGAAGTGTTTCCGGGAGCCTCCCTAGCAACTCGGCCATGGCCTCGTCTTCCCTCGCCTCGTCGCCAGCCCCCTTGGCGGGTCGGGGTATGTCGCCTGTCAGGCTCTCCGCCAAGTCGTGGAGCAGCGCCATCCTGAGGGCTCGCAGGGTGTCTAGTCCCAGGGTGTCGCTGAGAACCATGGTGGTTAGGGAGACGCCGTAGGAGTGGTCGGCCACCGACTCGGGGTCGGGTAGCCCGGCCTCCATCCACCCCGTTCTCTTGACTCCCTTGAGTCTGAGCCCCGCCTGGAGGAGGTCTTCGAGTTGGTCTATCCTCATGGTTTTTGTCCCTGGGCTTTGGCCAGTCGGATGGCCTCCAAAACCCTGTCGTTGTTGGGGGGGCACCCCTCCACGTAGACCCCCTTACCCCTGTTGTGGGCCTGGCAAACCCCCATGATGATGGGTGTGGTCTCTAGGCCCTCGGGGACCTGGGCCTGGCTCCCCACAACGATCACCGAACCCTCGGCCTCCCCCAGCCTCCCCGACTGCTCCAGGTCGTAGAGCACGCTATGGATGGTTCCGTGGCATGCGCTGCAGGCGCCCTTGGAGACCACCCTGATTCCTGGGGCGAACTCCTCTCCCGTTGGAGGGGGCTGGAACTTGTAGGTGTAGCTTTCCAGGGGTTCGCCCACCACGTCTATGGTTTGGGAGGGGTCGAGGAGGCCTGCCCTCGCGGCCTCCGCCAGGTACTCCAGCTCGTAGGGGTTGAAGCCCATCGCCTTGGCCGCCACCACATCCAAGGCGTATATGTCTGTGCTGGCCATCACGGTGTTCAGCCTTACCTTGGGGCCGAAGCTGGGGCCCAGGCCCTCCATGGCCACCAGGGCGTCTAGGAGGGTGAGGTCCACGGGGACGGCCTTGCTGAGGTCCAGGATGCTCTTCACCACACCCCTCCGGTGGAATGCCCTCTTCATCGGCTTGGGGATCACGCCCTTCAGGTTCTTCACCCCCAGGGTCACAACCAGCTGGTCGTGGGTCTTCATCACCGGGAGGTTCACCCGCACGTCGGCCTCCATGAAGGCCCTGCACACTGGAATCCTCTCCCATAACAGGGGGTTGGGGACCTCCACCTCCACCGTGGGGCTGGAATCCACATCCACCAGACCCGCCC
>QMPS01000197.1 GCA_003648675.1 Aquificota bacterium | reverse complement strand
TACGACATGGGCACTATGCTGGCCTTGAAGGGCTTCTGTGCCGCCATCATATGATGGCGGCACAGAAGCCCTTCAAGGCCAGCATAGTGCCCATGTCGTACTCGGCTAAGGTAATAGGTGCGATGAGACCTCCTGCCAAGGCGGATAGGGCACCACTGAAGCAGAAGGAGAGGGTGATCATTCTCTCTACAGGGACGCCTGCCAGTCGAGCGGCTAGAGGATTCACGGAGCAGGCCTGGATAGCTTTGCCCAGTATGGTGAACCCGAAAAAGTACCAGAAGATGGCTACAGCAATGGCAGTCACCACCAGGACCACCAACACCTGGGTGTTGAGAGAGGCACCCAGGAAGGCCACGGGCTTCTCAGAGATGAGGGGCTCCACGGCCAGGGCGTTTTTGCCCCAGATGAGCATGGCGCCCCCTTTTAGGACCACAGAAGCCCCTATGGTGCCTATGATAACGGTGATAACACCCAGACGTATGAGGGGCTTCACCACCCCGTACTCGAAAACTACACCCACTACTCCCCCTAGGATGAAGACCAGGGGTAAGGATATGAAGGGAGACCAGTGAAGGACCTCCTGGAGGGTGTATAGGAGCATGGCCCCTAGCATGACAAATTCTCCTTGGGCGAAGTTGATAACCCCTGTGGCATTGTAGATGAGGTTGAATCCTACTCCGGTGAGGGCGTAAATCACTCCCATGGTGAGACCGGCAAAGATGTACTGAATCAGCTGGGCCAACGCCGCCTCCTTCTGCCATTAGGAAAGGGGGCCGGGTATCCCCGCGCCCCCCTAACTAGCCGAAAGGTGATTATTTGGTCAACCGGAAGGTTCCCTTTTCGATCTTGAGCATTACCAGATCTTCTACCGAGAGTCCGTTGTGGTCTTCGGGACTGTAGTGGAATACTCCGTCAATACCTACAAACCCCGCTGTTTTGGTCTCCAGGGCCTCTCTAAGGGCGGCTCCGTCACCGGGCTTTACTTTGCCTTTCTCTAGGGCCTCCACCACTAGCATGAGAGCATCATAGGCGTGTCCGGCGAAGGTGGATACAGGTTCTTTGTAAGTTTTTTCGTACATTTCCTTGAACTCCATGAGCACCCGCTTCTGGGGGTCGGTGTTAGGCAACTCTTGGGCTACTAAGATCTTACCGGCTGGAAGTATCACACCCTCAGCAGCATCCCCGCAGAGCTCCACGTACTTTATGTTGCCCTGACCATGGGTCATGATCAGCAGGATGCCCTTCCTGTCTAACCCCAGCTGTTTGAAATTCTTGGTCACTATAACCGAGGTGGGTCCTACACTCCAGTTGATGATGGCCCCGGGCCTTTGGGCCGCCAGTTTGGTGAGCTGGGCCGTCATGTCCCTGTCCTTGCCGCCGTAAGTCTCTGCCCCCACTATCTCCACGCCATGCTTGGAGGCCAGCGTTTTCAGGTTCTTGTATCCATCTTCGCCAAAGCCGTTGGAGACATAGAGCACTCCCACCCTCTTGATCCTTTTGCCTGAGAGGTACTCAATGATCTTTTCCGCCGCTAGGGCGTTAGTCTGGGGGGTAGTGAACACCCAAGGTTTCACGGGTTTGGTGAGGATCCTGCCTGCGGCGCAGCTCACCAGAGGCACCTTGAAGCGGGCTGTTTTCCTCTCCAACTGGAGGGCCTTCATGATGGCCGCTGATGTGGGGGTTCGGCTAGGACCTACCAGAGCCATGACCCCCTTTTTGGTTACCAGCTCCCGAGCCTTGAGAACAGCTGTTTGGGGATCGCCGTGGGTGTCCATGACCACTACCTCTAGCTCTGTCCCATTGATGCCGCCTTTCTTGTTAATCCTTTCTTCTAGAAGCTCCACCGCCTTTTTCTCCGGGTCTCCTAGCCAGGCTGCAGGTCCTGTGACGGCAAAGATGGCTCCTATCCTATAGACTTTCTCTTTGGCTTCAACCACCTTCCAACACCAGGTTGCCCCTATGATCAAAGCCAACAAGGCTACAACTATCCTTTTCATTTTTCCCTCCTTTAAAGGTTTTATGACTAGCTTCTGGGAAAAAACGGATGAGGGCCCTACCGGGCCAAAGTAAATCGTCCCTTCTCTACTTTGAGCATGACTAGGTCCTCTATGGAGAGGCCGTTGTGGTCCTGGCAGCTATAGCGGAAGATGCCGTCTATACCCACAAAGCCGGAGGTTTTGGTCTCCAGAGCCTTTTTCAGAGCTGCTCCATCTCCGGGTTTCACATTGCCCTTCTCTATAGCTGTCACCACCAGCATGAGGGCATCGTAGGCGTGACCGGCGAAGTGGGATACAGGCTCCTTATAGGCCTTTTCGTACATCTCTTTGAAATTCATAAGGACCTTTTTCTGGGGATCGGTTGTGGGCAGATCTTGGGCCACTAGTATCTTTCCGGAAGGCAGGACTACCCCTTCTGCTGCCTCACCGCACAGCTCCACGTACTTAAGGTTGCCTTGACCATGGTTCATCACCAGGAGAATGCCTTTTTTGTCCAGTCCCAGTTGCTTGAAGTTTTTGGTTACTATCACTGAGGTTGGTCCCACGCTCCAGTTAATGATGGCTTTGGGCTTTTTGGCTGCCAGTTTGGTGAGCTGGGCCGTCATGTCCCTGTCTTTGCCACCGTAGGTCTCTACCCCTACAATCTCTATTCCGTATTTGGGAGCTAGCTTCTTGAGGTTGCTGTAACCATCTTCACCGAACTCATTGGATACGTAAACTACTGCCACCCTTTTTATGCTCTTGGAAGAGAGGTACTCTAAGACCTTCTCTGCTGCTAAGGCGTTGGTCTGGGGTGTGGTGAAGACCCAGGGTTTCACTGGCTGGGTGAGAATCCTGCCAGCAGCACAGCTCACCATAGGGATGCGGAAGCGGTTTTTTTCTCTGTCCAGCTGGAGGGCCTTCATCACTGCTGCAGAGGTAGGTGTCCGGCTAGGGCCAAGGATGACCATTACGTGGTCTTTGGTTACCAGTTCCCTGGCCTTCAAAACGGCTATTTGAGGATCTCCTTGGGTGTCGTAGATGACCACTTTTATCTTCTTCCCTTGAATTCCACCTTGTTGATTTAGCCTCTCCACCATGAGTTCTACAGCCTTCTTCTCAGGGTCCCCCAGCCAGGCTGCGGGGCCCGTAACAGCGAAGATAGCTCCTATTTCATACACCTCCTCCCCGTGGGAGGAGGTGAAGGGAAAGGCGAAGAGGAAGACTCCAAGAATAAAGATGAATACCTTTACTGCTCCCCTCTTCACCTTGCTCATGACCCTACCTCCAAAAAAGAGTTAAAATTTCTTATAAAACACAAAGAGAGGGCAATTCAACAGTTAAAAAAGTTTATGGAAATTAAAAAAAGAGGAGGCCTTGTCCCTGGGATTGCACAAGGGGATGAGGACGATTATCCTAAAACAAATGCAGATTATTAC
>QMPS01000196.1 GCA_003648675.1 Aquificota bacterium | reverse complement strand
GAATGGGAAGAGGCCGCCTACAATGCTTTCAGACTTCGCAGGAAAGGGAAAAGCATCCCGTACACGGACATTCTCATAGCCACTGTAGCCCTGGTCCATGACCTGGTCCTGCTCCATACCGATCATCACTTCGAGCTTATCGCATCAGAAACCCCGCTAAAAACCGAAAGCCTCATCAATCCGATAGCCCAACCTAGTATGAAGAAAATGACCAAACGTGATGGAAAAAAATCTTGAACCTCCAACCTATAACTTTATGATAGTGATAAAAAGGCGTGGGAGGGAAAAGAGTTGCGTGTGTTCACTGCAGTGGTAGAGAGGTGCCCAGACACTGGACTCTATGTGGGCTACGTGCCTGGGTTGCCTGGAGCCCACTCTCAAGGGGAGACCCTGGACGAGCTTAGAGAAAACCTCAAAGAAGTCATAGAGTTGCTCCTGGAGGAGGGTGAGCCTGAGGTAGAGTCCGAGTTCGTCGGGATCCAGACTATAGCGGTTGCGTAAAAGATGGGGAAGTACCCAGTTTTAAAGCCGCGGGAGGTGGTGAGGATCCTAGAAAAGCTGGGATTTGAAGAGGTAAGGCAAAGAGGGTCCCACAAACAATACCGTCATCCAGATGGCAGGTTCACAACTGTTCCCTTTCACAAAGGTCGGGACATCTCCCCCATTCTTCTCAAGCGTATAGCAAAGGACATTGGCCTAACTGTGGAGCAGTTCTTGTCTTTCAAAGACTGACTTTGTATCGCACGCCAATGTTTCATGCTTTATGAGTCCATTTTGGTGTGTGCAGGTGCCACCCACGGGACCAGATGCCTCAGTCCCTGCTGTGCTCTTGGGGGTAGGGGTCTCTTAGGGGGGCAGGTCTTGAATGTAGCAATTTCTAGCGCTGTCTTGGAAAGGTCTCTCCCTCGGGGCAGAAAAGCAAAGTCAGGCAAATCGGAGAGCCTTTAGAGGCCTGATCTTTTCTATCTTTTCGAAGTCCTGGTCTCTGTGGAGCAGGGTAACCCCATTTTCAATGGCCAATTGGGCTATGCAACAGTCTATGGGGCTGTTGACGGTTATTCCCTTTCTCCTGAGATCGTAGTAGATCCTGGCTGCTTCTACCCATGTTCCTTCGGTGGCTTCCAGGTAGATCTGGGTCTCCAGGTATTCTTCCAGTTTTCTCCATTCGTAATCGTCTTTTGCCCCCTGAAGGAGCTCCAACTGAGTGAACCTCGTTAGAACGTAGAGATCATCTCCAATGATTTTGCGGAAGGCCTCCACCACTTCTCCCTTTCTATCCCTCAGGACATCTATCCAGACCGAGGTATCAACTAAGATCACCCTCTTGTCCTTCTCAGTCTTTTGTGGTCGTACCCCTCGTGGAAGGAGATTGCACCGGCTAGTTCGGTCAGGTCTTTGCGCTTTTTGATTCTGATGTATAGCTTCAGAGCCTCGTGGATTAGCTCCTTTTTGGTCTTGGCTTCGCTGAGGGAGAAGGCCTCATTGAGTAGGTCGTCGTCAATCACGATGTTGGTCCTCATACCTGACCCCCTTTGATTTTATACACATCCAATACACACTATATGTATTAAATGTGTATCGTCAATTGCTGTCTTGTGCTTTGGTCATCAGCCCGGATCTCTGCTCTCTTTGAGGAGAATGACCTCCAGCCCTTCAACCCTGGCAAGGGGGCGGTCTGCCGTCACAAATTTTTTGCAGGGTACAGAGAGGGCACAGGCCACCTGAAGGGCATCGGGGGTTTTGAAACCGTATCTGGCCTTGACGACTGCTGCCTCCCTGGCAACGTCCAAATCTATGTCCACCACCCTAAGGAAACGCTCAAAGAGATAGTTGTACCTGGCCTCCAGGGCGACTCTCTCCAACTTCACCACAGGGACCAGAACCTCCATGTACGAAAGGGAAGAGGTGTACAGTTCAATCTCTCCTTTCTCCGCCCTTTCAAAGTAACCTACAACCTGACGGTAAAAGCGAGGGTTCTCCTCCAGGAAATAAATAATAGCATTGGTATCAAGAAAAACCTTCATTCCCACTCGTCTCTCAGACTGGATACATGGTCCCGGGAGTACAGTCCCCTGCCCATCCCAGATAACTCCTTAACGGTCCTTGGAAGAGGGACTATGACTATGGCTTCTCCCACCACACTCACGAAAACCCGATCTCCCTCACCCACTCCCACCCTCTCCCTTACAGCCTTAGGGATGACCAATTGGGATTTCCTGCCTATTTTGGTTATTTCTGACATTTTATATTCACCTCCTACTAAGAGGATAATAATCTGACAAAAAATGGCAACCCCAAAAGTCCTTTTCAGATCCCAGGCCCATCAGGGGATATTCCCCAAAAGCCACTTCACCCCGCCACCAAGGGTGGGGTAGACTCCGGGAAAGCTCATACAGGGAGGATACCCATGGAGCAGACCAAGGTGGCCATAGTGACGGGAGGTGCCAGCGGCTCATAGAAAAGATGATCAAGCGCATCCCCATGAAACGCCCCGGCACCCCGGAAGAGGTGGCCTTGGTAATCCTCTTCCTGACCTCGTCGGCTGCCAGCTACATCACAGGGCAAGTCATCAGCGTCAACGGCGGCATGCATATGGTGGACTGAGCCTCACGGTCCCATAAGCTCTTCTAAAAGGACCGTGGCGTAGGAGCCGGCGGACAGGAAGAAGGAGAAAATCAGGTTTGCCCCTTCCTGCTCCACTTCCACATCCTGGGGCATCACCCTCAAAGGACGGCGGGTACCTGGGCTCTTGAAAGGCCTGAAACTCTCCAGGGTGAGACCCACTTCCTTTAAGAGCTCCTCCTCCCTCTCTCCCGGGACCCCTTGGGCCATCCAGAGCTTGCTCCCATAAATGGGACCCGTGATATCTATCTCTCCCGCCCGGAGACGACGAGTCTCCACATCCGCATCCTCCACGATGAAAAGCCCACCTGTCTCCCGTTTTTTGGCGATGTCCCCCTTCAGGGCCTCCACAAACCAGCCCTGATCTATCCGCCAGTCCAGATACTCGTTGAAAAGCCCGGCACTCACGGCAGAAACCAGTAACCGAGCCTTGTAAGGGGACGCGCGACCCTTTTTCCCTTTTCTGAGAAGCTCTACCCCCTGCTTCACGTTCTGGGCATCCCGGCCCCATCTCTGACCGTGATAGTAGTTGGGCATACCTTGGGCCGTGAGGACCTCCAGCTTGGCCCAGGCTCGCTCCAAGGCATCGGGGACCACATCTCGCACCACTATGCGAAAGCGATTCCCTTTTAGATGGCCCACCCGGAGCTTGTTGGTGTGGCGGGTCACCTCCAATACCCTGACACCCGACCTCTCCAGAGAAGAAAAGACTCGCGCGACGACTTTGACCGTCGGCAGAGAAAACCACTGACGGGTGACGGCCATACGATCCTTCATACCGGCATAGCCCACATCTTTTTT
>QMPS01000195.1 GCA_003648675.1 Aquificota bacterium | reverse complement strand
CTCTCCCCTCCCCTCAAGAGGCCCGAGGATCACGCCCATGGCCAAGGCCAACAGAAGGATCGACCTCGTCATGGTATCAGTCAAGGGGGTAAGATACCACCCTTGAAGACCCAAGCAAAGCCCCTTGGGAGAGGACTCAATAGGCGTAGACGGTGCCGTAGGGCCTATGGCTGTAGGGGTATATCTTGGTGAAAGGGACCTTCAGGATCTCCTCCAGTTCCAAGCCAAAGTAACGGCAGAAGTCCTTCAGGTGCCTCCTCAGGAGCTCCTCGTCCTCGGGGGTCACCTCACCGATCTTCACCTCCTTGCCAAGCCTTCTGGGGTCCACCTCCCCTCGCAGGAACATCGTCCCCCTTTGGTCTCTCAGGAGAGGCGATAGCCCATAGTAGGACGATATGGGTATCAAGCAGAAGTCTCAATATTGAGGGCCTCCCAATCTTCTTCTCCTATCACAGGAGAGACAATGTCTCCTTTTATCTTCACGGTTCCCCTCATACAACCCAGCCAGCCCTTTTCCTTCGATGGAGGAGGGGGAGGAATCACCAACGCAATAGGCTCTCCTTTTTTCGTTACAAGTATTCTTTTCCCTGTCTTTTTCACATTATCTAAGACCTTTAAGCAAGTAGCCTTGGATATCGCCATTTGTATAGAATATTTTTTCATGGTTAAGATTCCTTCCCAAATAGTCTGATAAAACAAACCAGAGGCAGGGGCAGGAATGTTATATTGCAAGACCTGACCCCCTTTATTCGCTTATAACCGCCAGGCTTTTTGCTGCTAATTGGAACTCGCCCGTAGCACTGTAAATTTATGAAACATTTTAGCAACAAATTAGCAATACTATTGTAACAAACCCCTGCTATACAGAACAACAAAGTTCTAAAGGAGGTCAAAAATGAGCAGGGGATTAAAACTCTTATCTTTGACAGCTCTGATGGCCCTTGGTGGAGGAAGGATTGTCTTTGCCCAGGATCCAACGGGGGTCCAGACCCTGAAAGAAAACCCGCAGGCTCCGATCGATTATGTCTGGGTATTGGTCTGTGCCTTTTTGGTGATGTTCATGCAGCCGGGGTTTGCGATGTTGGAGGCCGGATTCTGTCGAGCGAAGAACGCCACCAACCTTATGGCCAAGAACCTGATGGATTTTGCCCTCGGTTCTCTGATCTTCTTCCTGTTCGGCTATGCCATTATGATGGGGGGAGACTGGTATGGCCTATGGGGGACGAAGGGCTGGTTGATGGGTGGTGATTATTATGATGTGGGAAGGTACCTCAATATGTTCTGGATGCTAGTCTTCTGTGCCACTGCGGCTACCATCGTCTCTGGTGCCGTCGCTGAACGTTTAAAGTTCAAGGCTTACCTTATTTACACCGTAGTGGTGAGCGCCATCATCTACCCGATCTATGGACACTGGGTCTGGGGCGGTGGATGGCTTTCCAAACTGCCCTTCGGTATGGGTGCTCTGGATTTTGCCGGAAGCGGAGTAGTTCACGCCATAGGCGGTTTTGTCGGACTGGCTGGGGCGATGGTTTTAGGCCCGAGATATGGCAAATATAAAAACGGGAGGATTCAAGCTGTCCCCGGTCACAGTATGACTTTAGCCGCCCTGGGGGTCTTTATCCTGTGGTTTGGATGGTTCGGTTTCAACCCTGGGAGTACCTGTAACGCACATCATTTGAGGATCTCGGTCATTGCTGTAAATACCAATTTAGCTGCTGCAGCCGCTGCCCTTTCAGCATTACTGGTGGCACACTGGAAGACGAAGAGGTGGGATGTGGGGATGGGGTTAAACGGTGCTGTAGCAGGACTGGTGGCGATAACTGCCCCTTGTGCCTGGGTAGAAGGTTGGGCGGCTATTGTAATCGGTCTTGTCGCCGGGGCGTTGATGTTTGCCAGTGTTAGATTCCTTGACGCTATGGGGATAGACGATCCAGTTGGTGCGGTGAGTGTGCACGGTACTTGCGGGCTATGGGGTCTTCTCAGCCTCGGCCTTTTCGCCGATGGGACGTATGGTAACTACTCCCTTGAGCCCCCCTATGTCACAGGACTCTTTTATGGCGGTTATGGCCAGTTGATCGCCCAGCTGATCAGTATGGTGGTGGTTTTCGCGTGGGCCTTTGGCACTGGATATCTAACCTTTAAATTGATGGACAAGGCCTTTGGTATCCGTGTCTCACCTGAAGAGGAGCTGAAAGGTCTGGATGTCTCCGAGCACGGCACACCTGCCTATCCCGATTTTTATACAAGATAGTTGAGTGGAGGTATATGAGATGAAAAAGATCGAAGCGGTAATTAGGGTGGAGAAATTAGAAGAGGTACGGGAGTCCTTGAAAAAAGTGGGTTATCCGGGGATGAGTATCACCCGGATAGAAGGTCATGGTAGACAAAAGGGCCTGGTTGAACAGTTCAGAGGAAGAGAATTTAAGGTGGAGCTTTTGCCAAAGATAAAGATCGAGATCATCTGCAAGGACGAAGACGTAAATGAGATCGTGGAGTGCATCCAGCGATCGGCCAAAACGGGTGAGATAGGAGATGGAAAGATCTTTATCTCGGAGATTATAGATGTTATAAGGATCCGTACTGGAGAAAGGGGAGGGACAGCGATTTAGAAGCTAAATAGCGGTTTGCCAAGATCTCCACAGTTAACCCATCCATAAACCCTCCTCCTGAAAACTTAGTAAGCGTAAATGGTACCGTAGGGTCTGTGGCTGTAGGGATAGATCTTGGTGAAGGGCTCCTTGACGATATCCTCTAAATGGAGATCGAAGTAGGCACAGAAGTCGCCCAGGTGTTTCCTCAGGAGCATCATATCCTGCGGGGTGACCTCCCCTATCTTCACCTCCTTGCCGAGCCTCCTGGGATCCACCTCCCCTCGCAGGAACATCGTCCCCCCGTGCATGCCAGTGCCGACGAAATCCCCCATCAGCTCCTTGCCATCGAGCCCCAGCACGATGAGCAGCCCCCCGGCCATGTACTCTCCGAGGAAGTCCTTGGCCCCCCCTCCTACGATCACCACTGGGAAGAACTCTTTGTAGGCCTTCATGTGAATGCCCACCCTGTAGCCCACATCCCCGCGGATGAAGATCCTGCCCCCCCGCATGGAGTAGCCGACGATGTCCCCTGCATCGCCGTATATCACCACCTCACCGCGGTTCATGGTGTTGCCGACACCGTCTTGGGCGTTGCCCTTGACGACGATACGGGGACCGTCCATGAAGGCCGCCAGATCGTTGCCCGGCACCCCCTCGATGACGATCTCCACCTCCTGGCCTATGGAGTCACCGATGTAGCGCTGGCCGCAGACGTTCTTCAGCAGGACCTGTTTGACCCCTTCCCTTATGGACCTCCGCAGCTTGGCGTTCAGCTCTCGGTAGTGAAGGCCCCGAGCATCTATCTCCACGACCCTGTCGTTCATACCACTATCCCCT
>QMPS01000194.1 GCA_003648675.1 Aquificota bacterium | reverse complement strand
TCACCCCCCTGGAAACTGAAGGTGAAAATCCGATACCGCCACCGGGAAGCCCCAGCCCTGGTAAAAGACCACGGAAGAACCATCTCCTTCCACACACCCCAGAGGGCTCCCACACCAGGCCAACTGGCAGTATTTTATAAAGAGGATGAGGTACTGGGAGGCGGACAAATACAAGAGATTTTTTGATTGAAAACCCTGAATCAGAGCATTATAAGAACTTAAACTCTTTTAAAGGCCGGGAGAAGATGGAAAGATTTTTCACTTCCATACTCAACAGGTTCTCCATAAAGGGGAAGCTCAGACTGGGCTTCATCCTCATTTCCCTTCTCACCTTTGCTTTGGGATACACGGGATACGTGGGCATGATAAAGGTGAAGTATGCCACACAATACCAAGCCCGCCTTACAGAGCTCACCTATCTTGTCCTGAATCTGGTTCATGAAGAAGAGACTCTCTTCACCAATTACAAGGCAAGTAGCCAAGACAGAGTAAACAAAATTATCCAAGAACTACTGAATAAGGAAACCAAAGGGAAAGGGCTTTCACTGGTAGAAAAGTTCTACTACTACACTGCCCTCATGCCTAAAGAAATAAAGATGGGCACGGAAAGTATATGGCAGTACATGAAAGACCTCATATTGAAAATCACTTCCATGAATCAGCTATTGAAGAAGCGATGGGAAAGAGATGGGGCCGTTGACCAAGTGAGAGCAAAAGGAATAGCCCTGAGAAACGCATTGGCAAAGACAAATCTTCAAAACACCACCCTAGAGCTACGCCTGCTGGAGACACAATGCACCGAAAAGCCCAAGCCTAAGCTCATTAACAAAATTCTGGACCAGCTAGAGGAGATCAAAAAAAACCTCAAGAAGAACCCCAAGAATATGGGCATCCTCCAAGCTCTGAACCAATATGAAGAACGCCTGAAAGCTCTGAAGGAAATAGACTCCAATGTGGTTTATATCTACGGAAGATTCAAACAACTCCTCTCCACGATTCAGAGGGAAAGCAGGGAAGGTATCGCTTCGGCCAATGCCTTGGTGGCCCAAGCCATATCCTTGGTATTCTGGGAGACCACCTTCATCCTGTTGATAGCTCTCTTGGCATCCCTGGGCACAAGCTGGGGCATAACGAAAAATATCACTGCCCCTATGCACAAAATTGTATCCGCCATAAAAAGGGCAAAGGAGGGAGACTTCTCACAGGACATTGAGCTTCCCACCAGGAAAGACGAAATGGGCGTTTTGGCTACCTGGTTCAGCGAGCTCCTAGATCTGTTGAGAACCCACGTGGGATTCATAATAGAAAAATCCGGAGAGATCATTCAGAGCAGGATCTTCTGGTCCTCCAACACCAGCCAACCTTCTAATCCCCTGACTATGGCCAAGGAAACAGTGGAAACCCTGGTGAAAATCAACAAATACAAGACCCTCATAGAGGGTGATTTGGAGAAACGGGAGATATACCGCCACCTCTCCCTAGCCCTGGAGAGGGAGTTTGAAGTGGAAGACTACTTTCTCCTGGAGATGAACGAGAGCGAAAACCGCCTGGAGCCTGTGGCAGGCCCCAGCGTAGATCGGTACTCTCTGGACGTCCTCATCCAACCAAGCCTATGCAGGGCAAAACGCACAGGGGAGGTGGTGGACTCCCTGGAGTTCCCGGAGATCTGCCGCCACGCCAATCTGATGGAAGGGGAGTTCCACATATGCCTCCCCGTGCTCATGGGAGGAGAGGTGAAAGGGGTGCTAAGGATCAACGGAAAGAAAGAGGAAAAAGAAAAGATCCTTCAGCAACTCCCCTATATAGCCAAGTACATGGAAACAACGGCCCCTGTGGTCTATGCTAGTAAGCTCCTGGAGATCACCAGGGAGCAGTCCCTAAGGGATGGACTGACAGGACTGTACAACAGGAGATTCCTTGAGGGTTACCTGGACAAACAGGCACAGTTTGCCCAGAGAAAAGGGTTCACCATGGGATTCCTCATGATAGACATAGACCATTTCAAAAAAATCAACGACACCTACGGACACAAAGCAGGGGACCTCATACTCCAACAGGTGGCTAGAATCATCGAGAGATCTGTCAGATCCTCTGATGTAGTGATCCGCTACGGGGGAGAGGAGTTCCTAGTGATCCTGCCCGAAGTCACCACCAAAAGCAGCGCTCAGGTAGCCGAAAAGATCAGAAAGACCGTCGAAACAAGTAGCTTCAAGATAGAGGGAGGAAAAGAGATCAAGATCACCGTCAGCGTTGGAGTAGCCGAACTACCCACCCACTCCGACCATCCCTGGCAGACCATAAAATTCGCCGACGTGGCCCTTTACCATGCCAAGCAGGCAGGCCGAAATAGAGTGATGGTCTTCTCTCCCGATATGTGGAGAGAAGAAGAGGAAGAAGGAGAATCAGAACCGGCGTGATCACCTGTCCAGAAGAGACCTGATCTTCTCTCTTATCAACTCCCTCTTATCCCTTCCCAGAACCTCCTTTCTACGGATTCCAAAGAGATCTTCCGCCTTAGAATTGACCAACACCACCCTCAAGGAAGGGTCCAAAACAAAGATTCCTATTCCAAGGGCATCAAGGGCACCACGAAGCAGATCGCCACCTAGACCCCACATCCCCTGGGAAATCACCCACTACCCCCCACGGCCCCTTTTTCACGGTCCCACTGAAAATTCTAAAATAAGCTTATTTTTTGCCCATGCCAGAGCAAAAATTAGGTAAAAAAGGATTTGGGATTGTCCCCCCAAAGACTAGCCCTTAAGCCTCAGAAAGAAAAGGAGTTAACCTAACTCCATTTGTATCTGGGATTCCTCAAAGGACCCCTTTATCCTCTCCTCCACTTCCTGGAGAAGAAGGTCCAGATTCTCCCCTCTTTTCGCTGAAACGGCCAAACCATTAGGCGGGTCACCGTCCAAAAGATCCACTTTGTTGTAGACCACCATCCGAGGCTTATGCTCCAGTTCTAGCTCGTGGAGAATCTCCTCCACGGCCTCTATCTCCTCTTCCACATAAGGACTGGTGGCATCTACAACATGGAGAAGAAGAGTGGCATCCTGGAGTTCCTCCAGAGTTGCCCTAAAGGCCACTTTGAGGTCGGCCGGCATACGCCTTATGAACCCTACCGTATCAGAAAGGATACAAGGAGTACCCCCGGGCAGCACCACCGTGCGATTCGTAGGGTCCAAAGTGGCAAATAGACGGTTCTCAGCCAACACCCTAGCTCCGGTGAGGGCATTGAGGAGGGTGGACTTTCCTGCATTCGTGTAACCGATAATGGAAACCACCGGCACCCCCCGCTTCCTTCTAGCCTTTCTCCGCTCCCTTCTCCCCTTCTCCAAAGCCCTGAGCTGACGCTCCAAACTGGCGATCCTCTCCTTGACCCGGCGACGGTCCACCTCCAACTTGGTCTCACCAGGACCACGCCCCC